>DASRWP010000027.1:0-9703 GCA_035654535.1 Brevundimonas sp. | reverse complement strand
GAAGCGCCCGGATCGTAGCTATGTCCTTACTGAATACGACATGGGAGATCGCCGATGACGAGGCACCGATGGTAATCAGCGTCGACGCGGCCGGCGGCTACATCGAGGAACTGAGGGACGGCACGCACGTCGATCACGGCGCCTATGCCCAAAGGGATGGCAAGGACTGCTTCACCAGCGCGATGGGTGACAGGGGGACCAACTGTTGGACTGCCGTTCCAGAGGTTGAAATTGGCGCAAGCGCGTCGGCGACCGACAACGATGGCAACAGGGGTTTCTTCAAGCGGGTGACCTACCGTGCGCTGAAGCCGCCGAGTTGATCGCGGCCTCAGACGCAGCGCCGTTCTCTGCGTCGTACCCTTGCGAACATCCACTCTCCACCCAAAGGAAGCGTCCGCTTGCGACCCGAAGCGGTCACCATCGGTCAGTCGGCGTTCGCTTATCCCCATCCACCACTGCTAACCCCGACCTGTTGCAGGGAGGTCGACTGCTTTTGCCGCGCTCGGTAGCACAGCGGCGGCGAGCAGGGTCGCGACGGTTGCTAAGGTTACGACGAACGTCGCTGCCTCGGTTGGAGCACCCACCAGTCGGGTAAGCGGATCGATGAGATCGACACTGGTCAGCCAAGCCTTAAGCGCCTCCGCCAGCAAGTAGGACGCGGCGGCGAACAAATAGGGCCAATTATGGCGCCAATCCTTGATGAGCAGGAGCAGCACTGTGACCAGGATGATGGCGAGGCCCGTCTGGCCAGCCGTCTGGAAACGATAGAATGTTTCCGGCCCCTCAATGCGGAATGGGGGCGCGAAAGCCAGGAGAGCGAAGAAGAGCGCAGGACCGAGGAAGAGGATGAGAGTGCTGAAGAGCATCGCGCCGTGCACCTTCCTACGTCTCTTCAACACGAATGCCAGGAGAAGGACGAGGGCCAGCCAGAAGGTTCCAAAGACGTTCTGTACGATCAGAATGTCCTCCTGGCCCGAGGCGAGCGCCTGGCTGGCGCTATGGACCGTTAGCAGGGCCGCGGAGGCGACCAGGAGAGGACCTGCCGCCAGCACTGCCAAGCCCCACAAACGATGCCCAGCCCGCCTGCCGCGCGCGAGAAGCACTATCTGAGCGAGCAGCAAGCCCATCCAGATGTAGGTTGTGGCGACATGCAGATGGTGGTGCGGCTGAGGGTCAGCGCCCTGACCGAAGTAGATGCTCCAGAAGCCCAGCAGGCCGATGACCATCGTCATCCCAAGCAGTATCAGCTCCGCCGCATAAGGCGTGTAACGCGCCATCCCAGACCCCCCTGAGAGCCGCCCCGCGACAGGACAGCACTGGTCAGATAGGTCGCACGTTCGCAGCAACCTCGCAACGTGGGACAGCTCCCCGCTCTCCATGCTTGGCAACTGCGGCGGTTCTGAAATCCCCGCAGAACCTAACGGCGTGCGGAGCAGAAGGCCTGGCCCTAGCGTCGGACGCTGGCATCAGCCCTCGGCAGCTCAGAGGAATGTCCGCTTCCCACCCGTAGCGGATGTTCGGAATGACCGCTCGGGAGATGGACCGGGCCCGAAGGTCATCCGTCAGCGAACCTCGCGCGCCCGCATCCACAGCACCGGGGCTGTCATGGCGATCAACACGAGATTGGTGACCGCCGGGCCGACGTCCTGACCGACGGCGTGCAGGCCGAGCATCATGGTCTCCAGCGCCAGCAGACCCGAAGCGGCCATGACCAGCAGCGGGCGGCCGTGCTTCCACGACACCAGCGGGGCCAGGACCAGCAGGGCCAGCACGATCTCGGTGATGCCGAGCCCGCGGACCATGTTTTCCGATACCAGCGCCGGCCAACGCATCAGCTCGATCAGATTGGCCATCGGCTCGCTGAGCTTGGCGTAGCCGGCCGCGATGAAGAACATCGCCAGCCACCCCTGGAGCGTCCAAAGGGTCAGGTTTCGATAGCTGGCGTTCAGCCGCGAACGCGCGGGAGAGAAGGTCCGGGAAGTCATGTGTCCGACGCCGGGGAGGGCGCTCTTGTGATTTGCAACAGTGGCGATGTCGGATCGCGACCGCCCCGGCGCAAGTGGCGCAAGCGTGACTGTAACCATCCGTGACCGCCCTCTGAACCCGGTTCAGGGCGGAAGCGTGGCCGTAAGTCTAATTTCCTGTAACCCTGGTCTTTCAGCGGGGTGCGGCGAGGCTCGCCCTGACGCCTTCCAGTCGCGCCAGCTTGTCGTGCAGCGGAGCCCAGTCGTCGTCGGCGTCGATCGCGGCCCAGATCGCCTCGACCTCGTCGATCAGCATCTCCTCCGGCTCCGGCCGCGCGAACAGCGCCGCCTCCAGCCGCTCCGGTCGGTCGGGCTCGTGCTCGAACAGGGCGAAGCGGAAGGCGTCGAAGGTCTCGCCCTGGTAGAGCGGGCGGCGCGGCCCGCCGAGCGCACGGGCCGATGAGGCGAAGCCGCCGAACCAGTCGTGGAACAGCGGCTCCCAGCGCAGCGCCTCGCCGCCCTCCCGCAGCAGAGCCAAGGTGCTGTCCAGCAGGCGCTGGTCGGCGGCCTCGCCGAGGCTCCGCACGCCGAGCCGGTCCAGGAAGGCGACGCGCAGCTCGCGGATATAGGCGGGCCCGAAGCTGTTCAGCGCCTCGGTCAACGGTTCGGCCTCCGCGACCAGCTTGAGCGACCCGCCCAACTGGGTCAGCGCCCAGAACACCGCCTCGGGCTGCCTCGCGAAGGCGTACAGGCCCGTCTGATCGAAATAGGCCGCCGTAAACCCCGGTTCGTAGTGCGGCAGGAACCGCCACGGGCCGTAGTCGAAGCTCTCGCCGGTGACGTTCAGATTGTCGGTGTTCAGCACCCCGTGAACGAAGCCGGCGGCGATCCATCGGGCCGTCAGCCGCGCCGACGCCGCGACCACGGCGCGGAGGAAGGCGGCTGTGTCGCCGCTCTCGACGGCGGGGTGGTAGAGCGACCGCGCGTGCTCGACCAGCGCCTCGAGCATGTCGGGCCGCCGCAGGTAGGCTGCGCGCTGGAACGTTCCGAAGCGAATGTGGCTGTGCGACAGCCGCACCAGCACGGCCGACCGGGTTGGTGACGGCTCGTCACCGCGTGTCAGCGCCTCGCCCGTCTCGATGAGGGAGAAGGCGCGGCTGGTCGGGACGCCCTGCGCCTCCAGCATGGCGGCGGCCAGCACCTCGCGCACCCCGCCCTTCAGCGTTAGCCGCCCGTCGCCCCCGCGCGACCACGGGGTCTGGCCCGAGCCTTTTGTCCCAAGGTCGAGAAGGCGACCTTGGGAGGCGCTGTCGCTCGCGACGCGGTCGCTCGCTGCTTGAGCGCTGACATGGGCTTCACGCATCTGCGCCGCCAGAAAGCCGCGACCGTCGCCGAGGTCCGGATTGTAGGAGCGGAACTGATGGCCGTGGTAGCGCATGGCGTTCGGCCCCGGCTGCCCGGGCAAGGGCTCGAACCGGCCGAAATGGGCGATCCACTCCGCGTCGCTCAGGGTTTCCAGTCCCACGGTCGCGGCCGCCCGGTCGTTCCGCACGCGCAGCACCGCCTGCGGAAACGCCGCCGCCTCGACCGCATCGCCGTATTCGTCGCCGAGATCGAAGAAGCGGGGTTCGGGACGGTACGCGGGCGAGACGGGCATCCGGGGCAGATGGGCCCTTGGGCGGTATCCGCAACCACCCCGGCCGGTGCCAGCGCCTTGAACCCTGCGCGCCGGGCCTTATGCTGGAACGCAGAGATCAGGCCCGCCGATCGAACATGCGGGTCAGGCCGGCGCTGCGCGCGAATCCGGTCCGGCGTCCGTCGATAACCTGACGCCAGAACGACCTTTTGATCGGAGGCCGACGATGGCGCGCAAGCTCACACTGGAATTCCTAAAGACCGAGGCTGGCTCGGGAACCGTGCTGGGGCTTGCCGCCATCGCGGCGCTGGTCATGGCCAACTCGCCCTGGTCGGCGGCCTATTTCGGATGGCTGAAAAGCGAGCACCTGCTTCAGGTCGGCCCGCTGGCGCTCGAGCTCTCGATATCGGAGTGGATCAAGGAAGGCCTGATGGCGGTCTTCTTCCTCGTCGTCGGGCTGGAGATCAAATACGAGATCCTGCGGGGCGAGCTCAGCGACCCGCGCAAGCTGGCGACGCCGGTGCTCGCCGCGATCGGCGGCATGCTGGTCCCCGCCCTGGTCTATCTGGCCTTCTCATCGATCATGGCCGGCCCGCATCAAGGGTGGCCGATCCCCCTCGCGACCGACATCGCGTTCGCCCTCGCCGTTTTCGCCATGGTGGCTCGTAACCTGCCGTCGTCCCTGAGGGTGTTTTTGCTGACCCTTGCGATCGCCGACGACCTCGGCGCGATCGCCCTGATCGCGGTGCTGTTCTCGGAGGGCGTGTCGTTCGGGCCGCTGCTGTGGATCGCGGGGCTGCTGGTCGCCGGAGCCATGGTCGCCCAGTGGCGGAAAGTTCCCGCGCCCTTCTGGGTGCTGGGCTTTGGCCTGATCTGGTATCTGACGGTGCTGTCCGGGCTGTCGACATCTCTCACGGCGGTCGCGTTCGCCGCCATCGTGCCGATCAAGGATCGCCGCTGCGACGGTCAGAGCCCGCTGCAGGAGGCCATGCACGACCTCCATCCCTACGTCGCCTATCTGGTGCTGCCGCTGTTCGCCTTTGCCAAGGCCGGAGTCAGCTTCGCCGGCATAACGCTGGATCAGTTGTTCACGCCGCTGGTGCTCGGCATCGCCCTCGGCCTGTTCGTCGGCAAGCAGATCGGCGTTTTCGGCGCGGCTGTCCTCGCCTCGGCAGCGGGCCTCGGCCGCCGACCTACCGATGCGACGTGGCTGGAGCTTTACGGCGTTTGCCTGCTTTGCGGCGTGGGTTTCACCATGAGCCTGTTCATCGGAGCCCTGGCGTTCCCGGGCGCGATCGACTCGCCGCTGCAGGTCGAAGTCAAGCTTGGCGTCCTCGCCGGCTCACTGCTGTCCGCTGTCGCCGGGGCGGCGATCCTGGCGATTGCCGCCCGGCGACGCAAGAATATGGCCGAAGACAGCACCGATACTGTGGGCGGCTGATCGAATATTGACCTAGGGTCATCCGCTTCTGTCGCTTTTGCGTCACAGGCCCGCCTGTCACGGAGGGGAAATGGTCCGCCGGAGGCTGGGCTGCTTGTCGCTGAGTCCGGCTTGGATTACGCCGGAAGCTGGACTTTCCGCGCTCCACAGAAGGGTGCGGACCAGGGATCAGGAAACGCCGCGGTCGCCGTCCTGGACGGAGCCCGGCCTATGTCGGGGAGCGACCATGCGCCTTACCAACCTTCTTCGCACAACCGCGTCCGCCGCCGTCGTCGGCGCGTGCGCCTTCGGCTTCGCCGGCGCCGCGTCGGCCCAGACGCCGCAGCAGGACAGCCCCACCACCATCGACGACATCATCGTTACCGCGCAGAAGCGCGAGCAGAACCTGCAGGACGTGCCGATCGTGGTCACAACCCTGTCGCAGGAGACGCTTGAGAACGCGGGCGTTCGCGACATCAAGGATCTGCAGATTCTGACGCCGGGCATGACGGTGACCTCGACCTCGACGGAAGCCTCGACCACGGCGCGCATCCGCGGCGTCGGCACGGTCGGCGACAACCCGGGTCTCGAAAGCTCGGTCGGAATCGTCATCGACGGCGTCTACCGTTCGCGCAACTCGGTCGGTTTCGGCGACCTTGGCGAGCTGCAGCGCATCGAGGTGCTGAAGGGCCCGCAGGGCACCCTGTTCGGCAAGAACACCTCGGCCGGCGTCATCAACATCATCACGGAAGCCCCGTCGTTCACGCCGGGCTTCAACGGCGAACTGACCTTTGGCAACTACGGCCAGGTGGGCGTCTCGGGTTCGGTGACCGGCCCTCTCAGCGACAAGCTGGCCTTCCGCCTGTACGCCGGCCGCCGCATCCGTGACGGCTACTACACGGTCGATACCGGCGACGGCCCGCGCGCCGAGACCACGGACGCCAACTCCGACTACGGGACGGTTCGCGGCCAGCTGCTCTGGCTGCCGAACGACAACACCTCGGTGCGTATGATCGCCGACTATTCGCGCCGCGACGAGTTCTGCTGCACCGGCGTGCAGATCCGCACCGGCCCGACCTATCCCTTCATCGACGCCCTGTCGGTGGGCACCGGCAAGCAGGCCCCCGCGCCGGGCTTCGGACCCCTGCCGTTCTCGCGCCAGGCGTTCGCCAACCGCTCCACCGCCCAGGAGATCGAGGATCGCGGCATCTCGGTCGAGGCCAACATCGACCTGCCGTCGCTGGGCGGCGCGACGCTGACGTCGGTCACCTCGGCCCGGAAATGGGATACGTCAAACGGTCAGGACAGCGACTTCACCGGGGCCGACCTCGTCTACCGGGTCGAGGACGGCCAATTTGGCGCCTCGGTCGAGAACCTGACGCAGGAATTCCGCCTGGCCGGGGCCAACGACCGGTTCGACTGGCTGGTCGGCTTCTTCGCCACCAAGGAAGACATCGAGCGCGGGGACACCTTCTACCTCGGCGCCGACTACACGCCCTTCCTGTCGTTCGCTCTCTCCGCGAGCTTCAACGCCAGCAACCCTGCGATCCCGGTCAGCCCCGGCATCATCGGCTGCTTCACGCGGCCCGGACAGACAGCGACCTTCCTTGGCGGCTGTCTCGCAACCGGCGGCGCCTCCCCCGCCGCCAGCCCGCTCGCGGCGACCGGCCCGGTCTTCACCGTCGGCCAGACGTTCAACGACGACTACACCCAGGAGTCGACCTCGTTCGCCTTCTTCACCAACAATACCTGGCACGTCACGGACGCCCTGGATCTGACCCTTGGCCTGCGTTACACCATGGACGAGAAATCCCTCGACGGGACGCAGGTCAACACCAACGGCAACGGCGCGACCTGTAACGCTGCTCTCGCCAACGCGGGCGCCATCGGCGGGGTCTTCGGCGCCGGCGCTCCCACCATCCTCGGCCGCTTCTGCCTGCCCTGGACCAACTCGGCGTTCAATAATCGGGTGGTTTCGGAACAGTTTGACGATGGCGAACTGTCGGGCACGGTCAAGGCGGCCTATCGCCTGAACCCGTCGATCCTCGGTTACGTCTCGTACGCCCGCGGCTACAAGAGCTTCGGCTACAACCTGGACCGCGTGCAGAGCGGCATCACGCCCGCGGCCTCGCTGTTCTTCCCGTCCGAGACCGTCGACAGCTACGAAGCCGGCGTGAAAATGACGCTGCTGAACCGGACGCTGCTGCTGAACGCGACCTACTTCGACCAGACGTTCTCGGACTTCCAGCTCAACACCTTCCTCGGCACCTCCTTCGTGGTCGAGACGATCCCCGAACTGACCTCGCGCGGCGTCGACGCCGACATGGTCTGGTTCACGCCCATCGAGGGCCTGAGCTTCCAGGGCGGCGTTACCTACACGGACGCCCAGTATGGCGAGTTCACCGCCGCGCAGCTGTTCAACCCGGGCAACTTCCCGCAGCTGTCGCTGCTGCCGGGCGCCCGCGCTTCGTTCGCCCCTGAGTGGTCGGCGACCGGGTCGGTCAACTATGACCGCAGCCTCGGCAACGGCCTGCGCGTGGGCTTCAGCCTCGCTGCGAAATATATGGATGACTACAACACCGGCTCGGACCTGCTGCCCTTCAAGCTGCAGGAAGCCTTCACCACGGTGAACGGCCGGATCATGATCGGCACCGAGGATGAGCGCTGGACGGCCGAATTCTGGGTCCAGAACCTGACCGACGAGGAATACACCCAGGTCGCCTACAACGCCTTCCTCCAGGGCTCCGCGTTCCAGAGCACGGTCCAGCCCAATGGCACCTTCTACAATCCGGCCGGTGACACCTTGACCTACGACGCCTTCCTGGGCGCGCCGCGCACCTACGGCGCCACCCTCCGCGTCCGCTACTAGGGCCGCCGCGCCACGAACTGAAGACCGGCCGGGGGCGACCCCGGCCGGTTTTCGTTTGTCTAGCTTGAAGCCGCGTAGAGGCGCCGGATACGGCAGCCGTCGCGCAGGAGCCTGCGACAGGCCTCCGCCCTATTCGGCGGGTGTCGCTTCGGGGCGGGGCGGAGCGTCGCGCTGGCCGGCGAACATCTTGCCCATGCGGCGGGCCAGGAAGCCGGAGACGTCATCGACGATCGTGAAGATCGGCGGGATGAACAACAGCGACAGGAAGGTCGACGAGATCAATCCTCCGACGACCGCGATGGCCATCGGCTGACGGAACTCGACGTCCGCGCCCCAGCCGACCGCGACCGGCATCATGCCCGCGCCCATGGCGAAGGTGGTCATCAGGATGGGCCGCGCCCGCTTGTGGGCGGCGTCCATGATGGCGTCGAACCGGCTCATCCCGTCCTTCTCGGCCATGACGATGTAGTCGACCAGCAGGATGGAGTTCTTGGCCGCGATCCCCATCAGCATCAGCACGCCGATCAGCGACGAGATCGAGAAGCTGGAACCGCCGATGACCAGCGCCACGAACGCCCCGCCGATCGCGAGGGGCAGGGAGGCCATGATGGTGACCGGATAGGCGAAGCTGCGGAACAGCAGCACCAGAACGGCGTACATCAGCAGGATGCCGGTGGCGAAGGCGATGGCGAAGCCGGTGATCATCTCCTGGATGAACTCGGCGTCCCCGGCCGGAACCTGACGAACGCCGGCGGGCAGGTTCTTCACTGAGGGCAGTTGCTGAACCGCGGCCCCGGCCTCGCCTGACCGGATGCCGTCGAGTTCGGCGGTGATCCCGGCGATGCGCGCCCGGTCCTGACGCAGCACCTGCGACGGTCCCGCCCCGAACCGGACGTCGGCCACGGCACTGAGCGGCACCGCTCCGCCCGTGTTGGTCGGCACCCGCAGGTTTTCCAGAACCGAGAGGTCCTCCCGCGCTTCCGAGGTCAGTTGCAGCCGGATCGGCACCTGACGGTCGCCGAGATTGTATTTCGGCAGGTTCTGGGCGACGTCGCCAATGGTGGCGACGCGGATGGTCTGGGAGATGTCCCGGGTGGAGACGCCCATCAGGGCCGCCTGATCCGGCCGCGGGACCACGAGGATCTCGGGCCGGGCGATCGAGGCCGTGTTGACGACGTTGGCCAGACCCGGAACCGTCCGCATCTCGGCCTCGATCCTCCGCGCGGCCGCTTCAAGGGCCGCGGGATTGTCGCTCAGGATGGCGAAGGTGTAGGTCGTGCCGTCCGACGGTCCGCCGCCCTGCTGGGCGGCGCCCGCGCCGATACGGGCGCCGGGGATGGCCTTCCAGCCGTCCACCATCTCGCGCTGGAACTCCTGCTGGCTGATCGCCCGCTCGCCCTTGTCGACCATGTCGGCGTACAGATTGGCCTGATTGACGTCCTGCCCGCCGACCGAGGCATAGACCGAAGTCACCTCAGGCCGCCGCTGCAGATCCCGCGTCAGCCGCTGCACGACCGCGTCGGTCTGGCGCAGGGTCGCCCCCGGCGGCAGTTCAACCGAGAACGCGGCCCGCCCCTCGTCGCCCGATGGCTGGAACTCGAACGGCACCTTGGTGGCGAGGAAGCCGCAGCCGACGAACAGGACCGTACCGATGGCGAACACCTTCCAGCGGTTGCTCACCGACCAGCGCAGCGACTTCAGATAGCCGCTCATCCAGAACGGATCCTTGTCCTCATGCTTGTGGTGCTTGAGCAGATAGGCCGCCATCAGCGGAGTTAGCGTCCGGGCCACCACCAGCGAGAAGGCGACCGACA
>DASRWP010000026.1:0-2320 GCA_035654535.1 Brevundimonas sp. | reverse complement strand
TGGCCGATAATCGGACGCGTTTCGTCCTGCTGAGTGCCAAACCGGGTTGACGCTGCACGATCGTTGCGTCCACTGAGGCGTATGGCCCGTCCGCAAGCAATCGTTGCGACTTTTACCGCCCGCGTTTTCGCGGTGTCGGGCCTCTATGCCTACGGCTTTCGATACGCCGGCTGAGGCGTCGGGCATTTCGTCCTGACGGCCTCGCCGGCGACCGCCCCGCGACGGGGCGGCGGCTCGCAAAACTCTTCACGCCGCATTGAAATCTGGAAATCGTCCTGTGTCCCACACCTGTATTCGCCCCATCCCGCACCCGATCTGGCCCGCCCGCGGCGGTCTCGCCGAAGGATCCGCCGAGCGCATGGCCCTCGCGGCGCTGCGCCATGAGATCGACCTGCTCGACGACCAGTTGCTGACCCTGTTCGAGCGCCGGCTGGCGCTGGCGGCACGGGTGGGTTCGGCCAAGGACGCGCCGGCCGGGCCGCACCTGAAGCTGCGCCCGGACCGCGAGGCCGAGGTGCTCGATCGGATGCTGGCCCGCGCCCGGCCGGACAACCACGAGGCCGTCGCATCGCTGTGGCGGCAGATTGTCGGCTGGGGTCTGGCGCGTCAGGGCCGGCTGCAGGTGCAGGTCTGGGCCCCGCTGGAGCCCGCGAAAGCGTTCGACGCAGCGCGGCTCCGGTTTGGCGATGCGGCCGACCTCCGCATGGTGCGGGACCCGGAGGTGGCGCTGGCGTGGGCCGCCGAGGGCGCCAGCGTGGCCGTGCTGGCAGTCAACGGCGATCAGCCGTGGTGGATCGGGCTGCGCCGCGAATGGTCGGCGCTCAGCGTCTTTGACGGCTTCGGCGGGGCCACTCCAACGGCGCTGGCCGTTGGGCGGATCGATCCGGCGGCGCTACCGGCCGGCCGCTGCGTCCTTGTCGACGCCGGCGGCGGCGCCGGAGAAGGGGCCGGGAGCGGCGTTGGTCGGAGAGGCTTGGCCGTTCACCACGGCTGGACCCTGTCGCTCACGGACGCCCGCTTCCCCATCGGTGGCCCCGAAGGCTGCGTCGGTGCGGTTGGCGGCCGTTGATCAGCCTGCCTTGGCTTCGCGGATGGCGCGGTCGATGTCTTCCGGCTGGATGCTCGCGCTGGCCTTCCCGTTGATGAAGAACGTGGGCGTGCCCAGCAGGCCGAGACCGTTGGCCGCCGTCTGGATGTCGGCCAGATGGCGGGCGGTGTCGGGCGACCTCATCGCCGCCTGAGCCGCCGGGGCCGCAACACCGTTCTCGGCGAGAATGCGGTCGACCGCCGGCTTGTCCAACGCAGGTTCGGCCATCAGGGCGGCGAACACCGGCAGATACCTGCCCTGGGCGTGGGCCGCCTGCGCGGCGCGGGCCGCGTAGTGAGACAGGTCTTGGTCGCCTCGATCGAGGATCGGCCAGTCCTTGAACACGAACCGCACGTCCGGATGGCTCTGCATCAGGCGCAGCAGGTCTGGCGCTGTGGCCTTGCAGCCCGGACAGCGGAAGTCGAAGAACTCGATGACCGTGACCTTGGCGTCCGCAGGGCCGAAGGCCGGGTCGCTGGCGGCCACGGCCAGCAGCGCCGGACTGGCGGCGGCCCGGGCGTTGATCGCGGCCGTGCGGTCGCCGTCCTCTTTCGCCTGCAGCGCTGCGCCGACCTCCTGCAGGATCTCCGGATTTTTCAGCAGGTATTCGCGAACCCGCCCGTCAAAATCCCTGCCGCCCAGCCAGGGCGCCGCCGCCAGTCCCAGCGCGAGCACCGAGACCGCCAGAGCCGCCATGCTTGCGCCGGGCCTGGAGAAGAGTCCGCCGTCCCGCACGGGTGCGGTGGCCGGATCGGGCGCGTCGGTCATGCATATCTCCTGGGGAGGGGCGGTCAGCCGGCGGTCGCCGGCACAACCGCCGGCCGATCACGGCGCTGGTTCCGGCGGTCAAGGGCGTCGACATCGTCCTGGGTGGCGCCCGAGGCAAAGACGATGTCCATAGCCCGGGTCCATTCGGATGAACCGGGGGTGAGCAGGTCACGGGCCCGCAAGGCGAACTGGGTGGCCTGCTCCTCCGCCCCCATGGCGAAATACATTTCGGCGGAGGCCAGACGCGCCTCGCCCTCCTTGTTCTGGCTCGCATACGCCTGACTGAGCAGGCGCCAGCCGAGAGTGTTGTCGCGCTCCATGGCGGTTGCGCGCCGGAGCTGGGTCACAGCCTCTTCCAGCTTGGCCGGATCGCCGGCCTCGATCATGGCGTGGCCGAGATTGACCCGCAGCAAGGGCGCGTCGGGCTTCAGCTCGACCGACCGCTGGTGGGCGCCAATGGCCTCG
>DASRWP010000025.1:0-3990 GCA_035654535.1 Brevundimonas sp. | reverse complement strand
GGTGCGCGCCCTTCGCCCGTGTCGGGTCCGTCCAGGAGCGTAAGTTCATCACAAAGGCCATAAAGGAAGAGGGCACGAAGGACACGACAGGAGCGAGCTCGTCGCGCCGCAGGCGTTCCCTCTTCGCCGGGATTTGAAGGCGCTGCGCGCGAGACCGGGCGCAGGTCCCCTCGTGTTCTTTGTGGTTCTTCGTGTCCCTCGTGATGAACCAGCCATCCGCGGAACCGGAACCTCCGCCGTCGGGCGGCTAGCCTTCGACCGACGGGGTTTCGGCCTTGCGGCGCGGGGCGCGACGCTTGGGGGGCGGTGCGTCTTCCGAGGCTGAGGCTTCAGGGGCGGTCGACGCCGGCGCGGGCGCGGGCGCGGGCGCGGGCGCGCGAGTCAGGAAGCCCGGCAGGGCGGACGGAGCGTCGTCGCCCTGGGCGGCATCGTTTGCGTCGCGGCGCGGGCGGCGCTGCGCGCGCTCACGGCGGGGGCCGTCGCGGCCTTCCCCGGGCGTTTCAGGCGCGGCGTCGGGCTGAGAGGAGTCGGACCGGGTCGTGTCGGTCTCAACGGCAGCGCCCTCGGAGCCGGCGTCGTCGCGGTACGTCTCGGTCCGCGGCTCGCCGCCTTCGCGTTCGAAGCGGGCGTTGCGTTCCTGCTGGCGGCGCTCCCAGCGTTCGCGGCGTGTCTCCCGGCGGCTGCCGTCGGGGTTGGTTCCAGTCTCGCCTTCAGCGCGCGGCTCACGTGGCTCGCGTTCCTGACGGGGCTGGTCGTCGCGGTCGCGCCATTCGCGGCGGGGCTGCTCGGACTGGCGGTCAGAAGGGCGGTCGTTCTGGCGGTCGTTCTGGCGGTCGTTCTGGCGGTCGTACTGGCGATCGTTCTGGCGCTCCTCGTTCTCGCGCTGGCGGGCCTCGATCTGGGCGATCCGGTCGGCCTCGACCTTTTCGGCGGCCATGATCGCGGCGGCCTGGGCCCCGGTCTCGTCTTCGAAGTCGATGTCGAAGCCCTGGCCGGCCAGCTCGCGCTGGGCGATCTCGGACACCGGACGCGAGGGCTGGAGCGCGCGCAGGACGCGGAAATAGTGCTCGGCGTGCTGGGTGTAGTTCTCGGCCAGCACCCGGTCGCCGGCGGCCGAGGCGTCGCGCGCCAGCTGCATGTAGCGCTCATAGACGGTCTGGGCGTTGCCGCGGACCTTGATGTTCTCGGGGCCCTGGGAGTCCCACGACCGGTTCGGATTGGTGGCGTTGGCGTGGTTGTTTCCCTGACCGCCGCCGGGCTTCCTGTTGCGTCCGCGCTGACGCTTCATGCCCTTGAAATCTCTCATCGGACGCTACCGTGCTTTGCATGAGGGACGGTCCGGGGCGGCGCCGCGGGTCTGTCCGTTGGGTCGTTCCGCTTCGCTCGGGGCCAATCCCCGCTGACGATATGTCGGAAATCCGTATCTCCCGTGGTCCGCCGGGCGACCGGCCCGACCGTCACTGCCCTGGGCGCGCGGGTATGGCCTGATGCGGACCAAGGCGTGCGGTTTGGGTGGGAGACAGGAGAGACTTAGCGCGGGCGCGGGCGGTTTCCAAGGGGTTAGTTTCGGCGTCACATCTTCGGGATCGGGTTGGTCCTCGGGTCCGGGCCGTTGGTGATGACGCGGTCGCGGTCGGAAAGATCCTTGACCACGATGACGTCGTCGAAGCCCGCCGCCTCGAACAGCGCCTTGACCTGCGGCCCCTGGTCCCAGCCGATCTCGACGGCGAAGACCCCGCCGGGCCGCAGGATGCGACGGATCTCCGGGGCGAGGTCGCGATAGGCCTGAAGGCCGTCGGGGCCGCCGTCCAGCGCCAGCAGCGGGTCGTGCTCCCGCACCTCGGGGTCGAGGCCGGGAATGTCGCCGGACGGAATGTAGGGGGGATTGGAGACAACCAGATCGAAGCTGGCGTCGCCGAAGCCTGTGGCCCATTCGGTCCTCAGGAAGGTGGCGCGGTTGTCGAGTTCGAGGTTGGTGGCGTTCTCCTTCGCGACCGCCAGGGCCTCGAACGAGATGTCGGTGCCGACCCCGCGGCCGCCGAAGCGCTCGGCGAGGATGGCCAGCAGGATGGCGCCCGAGCCGGTGCCCAGATCGATCATCTCGAAGGCCTGATGCGGCGGGAAGGCCAGCATGACGACGTCAAGGATGGCCTCGGTGTCGGGGCGGGGGCTGAGCACGTCGGGGGTGACGTTCAGCATGATCTTCCAGAAGCCCTTGCGGCCGAGAATGCGCGACACGGGTTCACGGCGGAGGCGGCGGGCGATGTGGCTGTCGAGCAGGGCCTGCTGCTCCCCGCTGACGACGCGATAGGGGTCGGCGAGGATGTCGGTGCGGGTCGCGCCGGTGGCCGCCTCGAGCAGCAGCCGGGCGTCTATCGAGGGGCTGTCGATGCGGCCAGCCTTGAGCGCGGCGGTCGCGGCCTTCCAGGCGGTCACCAGGGTCGGGGACGAGGTCGTGTCGGTCATGCTCTGGCCTTGGCGCGGGAAAGCGCGGATATCAAGCTCGGCGGCGCTGGAACGGGCGTCGGAGGGAGCCGTTCTGGCGACGATGCGGAAACAGTCAGGCAAGCAGGGCGGGCTCGGCCCCATGGGCATGGTCGGGGCGGTGCTGGGCGGGCTGGCCGCCGGCGCGGGCGCGGCGCACCTGATCTACACCAAGGGGCACAAATACGGGCTGGAGCTGAGACCGCAACGCCCCGAGCCTACGCCGCCCAGCGTGCCGACCCCCGAGGACTTTGACGCCAAGGAGCCCGGGCGCGGCCGTCTGGCCCAGCGGCCGGAACATATCCCGCACAAGGGTTGGGTCGACATCTTCTGGCGGCTGGGGATGTCCTATTTCGGCGACCGGATCGGCTTTCTCGCCGGGGGCGTGACCTTCTTCGTCATGCTGTCGCTATTTCCGACCCTGGCGGCGTTCGTGACCGTCTACGGCCTGTTCGCGGATCCGGCCGATGCGTCGGCGCGCGTGTCGTTCGTTTATTCGGTGATGCCGTCGGGCGTCGCGCAGTTCCTGGCCGACGAAATGAATCGGCTGGCGGCGAACTCGAACACCGCCCTGACCCTCACCCTGGTCTGGACACTGGCCCTTTCGATGTGGACCGCGAACGGCGCGATCAAGGTGCTCTTCTACGGCCTCAACGTCGCCTATCACGAGATCGAGCAGCGCAATATCGTCAAATACAACCTGATGTGCATGGCCTTCACGATCGGCGGACTGGCCTCGATCCTGCTGGTTGCGGCCATCATTGTGGGCGTCCCGGTGGTGCTCGGCGTGTTCGGCTGGGCGGCCGAGTGGAGCTATCTGGCGCCGTTCCGATGGCCGGTCCTGCTGCTGGTCTATGGCGCGGCCCTGACCCTGATCTACCGGATGGGCCCGTGCCGGCAGAAGGCGCGCTGGCGCTGGCTGACGCCCGGCGCGATCTTCGCGGCGCTGCTGAGCCTGACCCTGTCGCTGATCTTCAGCTGGTACCTGCAGACCTTCGTCCGCACGGCGTCCTACGGGCCTCTGGCGGCGATGATGGGTTTCCTGCTGTGGACCTGGCTGAGCGTGCAGATCATCCTGATGGGCGCCGAGCTGAACGCGGAGATCGAGCACCAGACGGCGGTGGATACGACCACGGGCGATCCCGTGGCGATCGGCGAGCGGGGCGCGGTGGTGGCCGATACGGTGGGGCCGAAACGCGGCTCGCCGGCGGCTCTGGCCTTCACGCTGAAGCATGCGGAAGCGCTGTCGGACAGGCTGCTGAAGCGAAAGATTCGCCCGCGCGACTGATCAGCCGAATTCGGCTTCCAGATCCGCCAGCCGCGCGGCCTGATCCTCGGCGATCAGGGCGTTCAGCAGGGGGTCGATGTCGCCCTCGAGGATCTGCGGCAGGCTGTGCAGGGTCAGGCCGATACGGTGGTCGGTGACGCGCCCCTGCGGGAAGTTGTAGGTGCGGATGCGCTCGGAGCGGTCGCCGGAGCCGACCTGCGACTTGCGCGAGTCGGAGC
>DASRWP010000024.1:0-2521 GCA_035654535.1 Brevundimonas sp. | reverse complement strand
CGCCCCGGGCGGCAAGACGGTGATCTACAACGCCCTAATCGCAACCCTGTCGCCGGGCGACGAGGTGATCGTGCCCGCGCCCTACTGGGTCTCCTATCCGGATATGGTGCTGCTGGCCGGCGGGGAGCCGGTGACTGTGGTTGGGCACGAGGCGGACGGCTTCAAACTGAAGCCGGAGGCGCTCGAGGCCGCGATCACGCCGCGGACGAAATGGCTGATCCTCAACAGCCCGTCGAACCCGACCGGCGCGGCCTACACCGGCGAAGAGCTGGAGGCGCTGGCCGAGGTGCTGCGCCGCCACCCGCAGGTGTGGGTGCTGACCGACGACATGTACGAGCACCTGATCTACGGCGACTTCGACTATCGCACGATCGCGCAGGTGGCGCCCGACCTCTACGACCGGACGCTGACGGTCAACGGCGTGTCCAAGGCCTATGCGATGACGGGGTGGCGCATCGGCTACGGCGGCGGGCCGAAGCCTCTGATCGACCTGATGCGCAAGGTGGCGGGGCAGACAACGTCGAACCCCTCGTCCATCAGCCAGTGGGCCGCGGTCGAGGCGCTGAACGGGCCGCAGGATTTCATCGCCGAGCGGGCGACGCATTTCGAGGCGCGGCGCGATCTGGTCGTGTCGATGCTGAACCAGGCGACCGGCGTCCGTTGCGCTACGCCCGAGGGCGCCTTCTACGTCTATCCGTCGATCGAGGGCCTGATCGGCAAACGTACGGCGGGGGGCGTGGTCATCGACACCGACGACACCTTCACGACGGAACTGTTGAACGCCGAAGGGGTGGCGGTGGTGCAGGGCTCGGCCTTCGGCCTCAGCCCCTATTTCCGGATCAGCTACGCCACCTCGGAAGATGTGCTGGAGGAGGCCTGCCGACGCATCCAGCGGTTTTGCGCCGGGCTGGCCTAGCGCTTTGAACGGGGTCACCCTGGGATTGTCGCTGGCGCTAGCCGCTGGATTGACGACCGCCGTCGCCCACGCCGTGCTCAAATCCGGTTCGGACCGTTTGGCAACCCGATTTTTGATCGGCTTGACCGAGGCGGCGGTCGCACTCCCCGTGGTCGTGTGGGTCGGCCTGCCCCCGCCGATATTGTGGCCGTGGTTGTTCCTGTCCGCAGCGTTGCATGTGACCTATCAGCTGGTGCTGGTTCGCGCCTACGACACGGCGGACTTCAGCTTGGCCTTCCCCTTGGCCAGAGGGGTCGCGCCGGTGATGACCGCGCTCTTGGGGCTTGTCCTTCTAAACGAGGGGCTGACGCTAACGAGCCTCTCCGGCATCGCAGCAGTTACTGTTGGGCTGGTGCTTATGGCTGCTCAGAAGGGTCTGCGAGCCGACGCGGTGGCCGCGGCGGTTGCGGCAGGCGTGCTGACGACGGCCTATACGCTGGCCGACGCGTACGCAGTGCGATTGGCCGAAGCCCCGATCACCTTCATTGCGTGGTTCTTCCTGCTGGAGGGATTGCTGCTTGCCCCCATTGTCGTGGCGGTCCGAAGGTACGGCCTGGCATCGGCGATTGCGACGGACTGGCGCACGGGCGTGGCTGCAGGGTTTGTCTCCCTGATCGGTTTCGGCGCGGCGCTCTGGGCCTTGGCGCTGGCGCCCGCCGGAGCCGTTTCGGCATTACGCGAGACGAGCGTGGCCTTCGCCGTGGTCATTGGCGTGCTTTTTCTAAAGGAGCGGCTCAGCCTTCGGCGGGCCATAGGGGCGGCCGTGATCACCGGAGGCGCGGCGGCGATCCTGCTGGGTTAGTTTCAGGTGACCCGGCTGACCGCAAAGTCGGCCAACTGCTCCAGCGCCGACCGCCACTCGCCCGCCGGCAGGGCCTTCAGCGCCGCCTTGGCCGCATCGGCGTATTCGTGGGCGGTGTCGAGGGTCGCGACGACTGCGCCAGTGCCAACCACCAGCTCACGCGCCCGGCGGAAGTCCTCTTCGGTGCGCTGGCCCTTGTTGATGGTCCGGTCCCAGAACGCGTCGTCACGGCCACGCGTCCGGGCCGCGGCCAGCAGCAGCGGCATGGTGACCTTGCCTTCGCGGAAGTCGTCGCCGGCGTTCTTGCCCAGTTCTTCCGACACGCCGCCGTAGTCGAGCGCATCATCCGCCAGCTGGAACGCCAGTCCAAGATTAAGGCCGTAGGCCCGCAAGGCCCGCACGCAGGCCTCATCCGCTCCCGCTCCCACAGCGCCCGACTCGGCCGCGGCCGCAAACAGTTCTGCAGTCTTCGCGGAGATGATGCGCAGATAGGTTTCCTGATCGAGGTTCAGGTCGTGGGCGCGGGTCAGTTGCAGCACCTCGCCCTCGGCGATGACGCTGGAGGCGCGGGCGAGGATGCCAAGGGCCCGCATCTGGCCCGTCTCGACCATCAGTTCGAATGCGCGGGCGAACAGGAAGTCGCCTACGAGCACGCTCGTGGGGGCGCCCCAGATCAGATGCGCCGCCGTCTTGCCGCGCCGCAGGTTCGAGCCATCGACGACGTCGTCGTGCAGCAGGGTGGCGGTGTGAATGAACTCGACCGC
>DASRWP010000023.1:0-4966 GCA_035654535.1 Brevundimonas sp. | reverse complement strand
CATCGCCGCGGGCGCCCTGTCGGTCGATGCGTTGAAGGGGTCCGACGCCCCCTTCGACGCCCGTATCCACGCCCTGCGTGGTCAGCCCGGGCAGACCGCGGTAGCGGAGCGACTGCGCGGTCTCGTGGCCGGCTCGGCTATCCGCGACAGCCACCGGCACGACTGCGCCAAGGTGCAGGACCCCTATTCGCTGCGCTGCCAGCCCCAGGTCATGGGCGCCGTGCTGGACGTGCTGCGCAGCGCGGCCGCCACGCTGGAGCGCGAGGCCAACGCGGTGACCGACAACCCGCTCGTCTTCATCGAGGACGGCGACGTCATCTCCGGCGGCAATTTCCACGCCGAGCCGGTCGCCTTCGCCGCCGACATGATCGCCATGGCCCTGTGCGAGATCGGCAATATCTCGGAGCGCCGGACCGCCATCCTCGTCGACCCGAAGATGAGCGAACTGCCGGCCTTCCTGGTGAAGGAGAGCGGCCTCAACTCGGGCTTCATGATCGCCCAGGTGACGGCGGCGGCGCTGGTGGCGGAGAACCGGATGGTCGCCCACCCGTGCTCGGTCGATACCGTGCCGACCAGCGCCAATCAGGAAGACCACGTCTCCATGGCCACCCACGGCGCTCGCCGCCTTCTCGACATGGCGGAGAACACCGCCGCCGTCGTTGGTATCGAGCTTCTGGCCGCGGCGCAGGGGATCGAGTTCCATCGCCCGCTCGTGTCGTCTCCCGAGCTCGAAGAGGTCTTCGCCGTCGTCCGCGAGGCAGCGGCGGCCTATGGCTCCGACCATTATTTCGCCCCCGATATCGCCCGGGCGACAGAGAGTGTGCGGGCAGGCCGCTACCGCCGGTTCGCCAGAGACCTGTTGCCGTCGGCGTAGCTCGTCCTGCGTTTCGTCGTCCTCCGGCAAGCCGCGAAGCGGCGCGACCGGGGGACCCAGCGGCGCCGAAGGCGACGTTTCAGACGGACCGCTGGCGACAGGGTCGGGCTATCGCGCGCCGCTGGGTCTCCCGGTCTCGCTGCGCTTGCCGGAGGATGACGAAAGCAAAGGCAGGTCGCCTCAGCCCTGCAGCGGCGCCTTCCTCAGCGCCGTCAGATTGGCCGAGCCGGTGCAGAAGCAGACGGTCTTCAGCTGCCGGATGACGGTCTGGAAATGCTCGACGACGGCCTCGGTCGACACCGTCGCCGC
This sequence comes from Brevundimonas sp., assembly GCA_035654535.1. Lineage (GTDB taxonomy): Bacteria > Pseudomonadota > Alphaproteobacteria > Caulobacterales > Caulobacteraceae > Brevundimonas. Next base: position 3,783 of record DASRWP010000023.1, on the reverse strand, counting down.
CGCCAGCACCCCCGCCGCCTGCCCGACCATGTCGGCTCCAAGCCGTATCGCCTTGGCGGCGTCGACGCCGTCAGCCACCCCTCCAGAACCGATGATCAAGGCTCGCGGACAGGCTGCGCGCACGTCGGCGATGGCCCTGGCCGTCGGTATGCCCCAGTCGTTGAAGCCGGCGGCATGGGCCTTGTCTGCGACCGCCGGCGCACGTTCGCCCTCGACGGTCGCCCAGTTCGAGCCTCCCGCCCCTGCGACGTCGACCCCCGCCACGCCCATTGCCAGCAAACGCCGCGCGGTCGCCGGCGACATTCCCGCGCCGGTTTCCTTGACGATCACCGGGGTGCCCAGCGCCTTGACCAGGGCCTCAAGGGCGGCGCCGACACCCCACCAGTCGCGGTCCCCCTCGGGCTGACAGGCCTCCTGAAGCGGGTTCAGGTGCACGATCAGGGCGTCGGCGGCGATCATGTCCAGCACCCGGCGCGCTTCGTCGAGGCCGAACCCGCGGGTCAGCTGCGCCGCGCCGATGTTGGCCAGGATCGGCGTGTCGGGCGCCTTGAGCCGCAGCGCCATGTCCAATCCCGGCGCGCCTTGGCTTTCCAGCGCGGCTCGCTGCGAACCGACGGCGAGTGCGATGCCGAGGTGCTGCGCCGCCTCCGCCAATCTGGCGTTGATCGCCTCCGCCCGCGCCGGGCCGCCGGTCATGGAGCTGATCAGCAGCGGCGCCTTGAGCCGGCGCCCGAGAAAATCGATGCCGAGGTCGATCTTGCCATGATCCAGATCCGGCAGCGCCTCGTGCACGAACCGCACGTCCGCAAAGCCGCTCGCCAGTCCGTGCCGCGCCTTTCCGGCGAGGATCACGTCCAGATGCTCATCCTTGCGGCTGGTGATGTCGGACACGCGGCGGACTCCTGTGGCGGTCTGAGCCTAGCGACGTCCTGCCCCGGTTGGAACGGGAGTCGGCGCGGCGTAGGATGCGGCATGACCGCCGCATGGTTCATCTTGCTGACCTTGGCCATCTTCCTGACGATGGAAGGCGTCGCCTGGTGGACGCATCGCTACGTCATGCATGGCGCGCTGGGCTGGGGTTGGCATCGCGATCATCACGAGCCGCATGACAAGACGTTCGAGACCAACGACCTCTACGGCGTCGTCGGAGCGGTGGTCGGCACTGGCCTGTTCGTCCTGGCGTGGCTGACGGGGTTGTGGTGGGTGCGCGCGATCGCCCTGGGCGTGACCCTGTACGGCGTGGTCTACGCCTTCGTGCACGACGGACTGGTGCACCAGCGCTGGCCCTTTCACTGGATGCCCAGGAATGGCTACGCCCGCCGCCTGGTCCAGGCGCACAAGCTGCACCATGCTGTCCAGACACGCGAGGGTGCGGTGTCCTTTGGCTTCGTCTTCGCTCCCGATCCCAAGCGCCTGAACGCAATACTCAAATCACGACGAGCCGAGCGCGCCTCCGCCTCGCAGGCGTCCGAATGAGCGCCCGGGCGCGGCAGACAGCGATCGGCCTGACCTTGGCCGCGCTGATCCTGGGGAGCTGGCTGGCGCTGCATGTCTGGGGGGTCTTCTTCCACCCGCTGGACGGAGTCGCGCTGGTAGCGGCGCCGCTGCTTATCGCGGTGCAGAGTTGGCTGGGCGCGGGCATGTTCATTGTCGCCCACGACGCCATGCACGGCTCCCTCGCTCCCGGGCGGCCGCGCGTAAACGCGTTGATCGGTCAGGTCTGCGTCGGTTGCTACGGCGCCTTTTCGTACCGGCGCCTCCATGTCAGCCACCACCAGCATCATCGCGCGCCCGGCACCGCCGACGACCCGGATTTTCACGCCGGGCAGCCGGAGCGGATCGGACCCTGGTTCTACAGCTTCTTCACGCGCTATTTCGGCTGGACCGAGCTCGCCCTGGTGACGGCGGTGCTGATCGCCTACCTGCTGCTGGGCGCGAGACCGCTGAACCTGATCCTGTTCTGGGCCCTGCCAGCGATGTTCAGCGCCTTGCAGCTATTCGTTTTCGGCACGTGGCTGCCGCACCGCCACCTTAAGGGTGGACCGGACTTCGCCGACCACCATAACGCCCGCACGGTGCCCATGCCCTGGCTGGCGTCGCTGCTGACCTGCTTCCATTTCGGCCTGCACCACGAGCATCACCTCTCGCCGACGACGCCTTGGTGGCGATTGCCTCAGGCCCGGCCCCGCTAGACCCGCGTCCACAGGGGCGGTCTCGCCGGCGGCGGACGGCCCTTGTCCAGCACCTGCGTCCAGATGGCGATCAGGAAGCCGCGCCCGAACAGCCACAGCTTCAACGGCTTGCCGACCACGACCCGTCGACGCCAGACGCCCGGGCCGCGCCGCCGCACCTTGCGGCCGATCTCGCGATAGACGCCCCGGGCCGCCGCGATCGCCATCGAGGACCGGAAGGGTAGCCCCCGGAGCCCGTCGCGGGCGCTGTCGTAATAGGGCTCGGCCAGCTTCAGCAGCCGGCTGGTGACGGCATGGACCTGGGCGCGGTTGGCGGGATCGGCCACAGCCTCCGCGGTCGGCGCCAGCCCCGCCTCGCCCAGCCAGTCCGCCGGCAGGTAGACACGCCCATTCCCGGCGTCCTCGACCACGTCGCGGGCGATATTGGTCAGCTGGAAGGCGAGGCCGAGATCCTGAGCTCGCCTCAGGACCTCCGGGTCGGACGCGCCCATCACCCGCGCCATCATAACGCCGACCACCCCGGCGACGTGCCAGCAGTAAGCCATGACGTCGTCGATGGTCCGATAGTCGCGGTGATCGACATCCATGGCGAAGCCGTCGATCAGGTCCAGCGGCCAGCGCTCAGGCAGCCGATGGCGCAGCGCCACGCGCTGGAAGGCGGCGAACGTCGGATCAGCCATGGCCTCGCCAGCGAGGGCGCGGCGGGTCTGGTCGTAGAGCCGCGCCAGCCGGGTGCGCTGCTCTTCCGGGCTGATGTCCTCATGGCCGTGGCCGTGGTCCTGACCGTCGATAGCGTCGTCGCAGGCCCGGCACCAAGCGTACAGCAGCCACGCGTCCTCACGCACCTCGGGATCGAACAGCCGTGACGCCGAACGGAAGCTTTTGGAGCCCTTGACGATGGACACCCGCGAAGCTTCCAGAATGGCGTCGGCCGTGGCCATCAGGCCTCCTGTTCGAGCATCAGCCCGGCCGTCGCCTTGGCCGAGCCGACTACCCCCGGAATGCCCGCCCCCGGATGGGTGCCGGCCCCGACAACATACAGGTTCGGGATGCGGTCGTCGCGGTTGTGCGTCCGGAACCACGCGCTCTGGGTCAGGATCGGCTCCAGCGAGAAGGCGCTGCCGAGGTGGGCGTTCAGTTCGCCCTTGAAATCCGCCGGGGTGAAGATGCGGCTCGTCACCAGATCGCGCTTCAGGTTCGGAATGTAGCGGGCCTCGAGATAATCGAGGATCCGATCGCGATATTTCGGCCCCTCGACCGCCCAGTCGATGTCCGCGGCCCCGAGATGGGGCACGGGCGACAGCACATAGTGGGTTGAGCAACCGGGCGGCGCCATGCCGGGGTCCGTGGCGCAGGGGCTGTGGAGATACAGCGAGAAATCGTCCGGCAGCGTCGGTCCCTTGAAGATCTCGCCGATCAGATCGCGGTAGCGAGGTCCGAAACAGATCGAGTGGTGCGCCAGCTGCGGCTGGGGCGTCTTCAGCCCGAAATGGGTGACGAACAGCGACATGGAGAACCGCTTGGCCTTCAGCGACTTCGCCTTGGTCCGACCGCGTGGGGCGTGACCGAGCAGCTTCTCATAGGTGTGAAC
>DASRWP010000022.1:0-2787 GCA_035654535.1 Brevundimonas sp. | reverse complement strand
GTGGCGCAGGCCCCGACTTCCCTGGCTGCGGGTCGGACCGTGCAGGGCCAGATCGCTGTCGGCGACGCGATCAGTGCGGACGGCGCATGGCGCTTTGACAGCTACTCGATCGTCACTCGGCCCGGCCAGAGGCTGGAGGCGGTGATGCGTTCCGAGGCCTTTGACACCTATCTGGAGGTCTTCGGTCCGGCGGATATGGAGACGCCGGTCGCAAGCGACGACGACGGGCTTGGTGAGGGAACCGATTCGCGGGTCCTGTTCACGGCGGAGCGAGCGGGCGTCTACACGCTGAGAGCACGTCCACTGTCAGGGCTGGAGGGCGGCGACTACACGCTGGTTCTCACAGAGCGACCCGAGGCAAGACCGGCTCCGCGGCCGGGGCGAATTAGGCAGGGCCAGACGATTCAGGGGCGGCTCGCCTCCACCGATGGCGAAGCCGACGACGGTGTCGCCTACGACGCCTTCCAGATCCGGGCCGCGGCCGGCGACCGGCTGGCGATAGATCTCACCTCGGACGCGTTTGATCCGATCGTTCGCATCGGGCGGATGAGCGGCGGCGCGTTCGAAGAGCTGGCCATGAACGACGACGGCCCTGACATGGGACTCAACGCCCGGCTGGTGTTCACGGCGCCTGCGGCGGGGGATTACCTGATCCGGGCCACCGCCCTCAACGCGGCGGGGGAGGGCGCGTACACACTTGCGGTGACGGAAGGTCCGCCACCGGCGCCGGCTCAACCGATCGAAGTTGGGGCGACGGTACAGGGCGAACTCACGGCGGACGATGGCAAGAGCGAGAGCGGCAGACCGGCCGACGCATACCCGTTCTCGGGCCTGGAAGGCCAGAGGGTCCGCATCGACATGACGTCGTCGGAGATCGACACCTACCTCCAGCTGTTCGACGACAATCGCGCAAGCCTGGCCGAAGACGACGACGGAGGGTCTACCGGGACGGACTCGCGCCTGACCTTCACCCTGCCGCGGACTGGATCCTACATCGTCGAGGCCCGCGGCTTCTCCGACGCGCTCGGCGCCTATTCGATGACCATCGCCGCGATTGAGCCCGAGCAGCCCCCCGCGGCGCTCGCGTTCGGCTCGACCCTGCAAGGCGACATCGGGGAGACCGACCCGGCGGATTCGGAGGACCGAAAGTTCGACGCCTACATGATCACCGGTCAGGCCGGCCAACGCATCCAGGTGATGATGCGGTCGGGGGACTTCGACACATTCCTCCGGATTGGACGCAGCGGCGCGGATTTCGTCGAACTGGCTTCAGACGACGACGGTCTGAGGGAAGGAACCGACTCGCGCCTGAACTTCACCCTCCCCGAAAACGGCGACTATGTGCTGCGGGCCTTGCCCCTGGGTGCGGAAGGCAAGGGACTGTACTCGCTCGAGCTTCTTGACCGAGGCCCGCAGCCCCGGCCTGGCAGCCTGCTGGTGGGAGCCACAGCCCGGGGCACGCTCACGGAAACGGACGCTACGGCTGACGACAACACATTCTACGACGCCTATCGCGTTGCGCTGAAAGAGGGCGACAAGCTGCTGATCACGATGGTCTCCAACGACGTCGACAGTCTGGTGGCGGTGGGACGACCTGGCGAAGAGGACGCGTTCGAGGTGCTGGGCTCCGACGACGACGGTTTGTCCGACACCCACGCGAGGCTGGAATGGACTGCTCCAGCCGATGGCTCCTACGAGATCAGGGCCGGCGCGTTTCAGCAGGGGCAAACCGGGCCGTACGCCCTGCACGTCGAGAAGCAGCCGTAAGGCTTCGCCGCAACAGCGGACGTGCTAGACCCGGAGGATGCCTCCGTCCGATGGCGATTACGACCTGATCCTCGTCGGCGGCGGTCTGGCCGCTGGCCTGATCGCGTGGCGGCTGGCCATCGACCGGCAGGAACTGCGGGTCGCCGTGGTCGAACGGGAAGGACGCATTGGCGGACGCCACACATGGTCCTTCTTCGACAGCGATCTCGACCAGGCCGACCGCGAATGGCTCGCGCCCGCGACCGCCCATCGGTGGCCTGCGGGTCATGAGGTCTATTTCCCGGCCCGCGCCCGGACGCTGCGGACTGCGTACAACAGCATCACCTCGGAGACGCTGCACAGCGCGGTGGCGCCCCTGCTCGGCGACGATCTGATCGCCGGAGACGTCGTGACGCTCGACCCCGCCGGCGTGGAACTGGCGGACGGGCGCAGACTGACCGGCAGGGCTGTGGTCGATGCACGCGGCCCGAGCACGACGCCGCATCTGGTGCTGGGCTGGCAGGTGTTTCTGGGCCAGACCCTGCAGCTGGCCCAACCCCACGGGCTGACCCGTCCGACGATCATGGATGCAACGGTCCCCCAGTCGAACGGCTACCGCTTCGTCTATCTGCTGCCGGTCGATCCGGTCACCGTGCTGGTGGAAGACACCTACTACAGCGACAGCCCCCTGCTGGATCCGGCCGCGCTCAGCGGGCGCATCGACGCCTATGCGCGCTCCCGCGGCTGGACGGTCGATGCTGTGACAGGCGAGGAGCGGGGGGTTCTGCCGATCGCCCTGGACGGCGATATCGACGCCTTCTGGGCCGAAGAGCCGAGCATCGCGCGGGCGGGTCTGGCGGCGGCGCTGTTCCACCCGGTTACGGGCTACTCGTTGCCCGATGTGGTCGGTCTGGCCCGCGAGATCGCGCGCGAGCCGGCGCTGAGCTCCCCAGGACTCCGGATCCTGACGGAGAACCGATCGAAGCGGCTGTGGCGCGAGCGGGGCTTCTACCGGCTGCTGAACCGCATGCTGTTCCGGGC
>DASRWP010000021.1:0-6260 GCA_035654535.1 Brevundimonas sp. | reverse complement strand
TGCGCTCGACGGGATCGGGCCACAGGGCGGCGCTCTCGCGGTCGATCTGGCGCTGCAGGGCGCGGGTGTAGGTCGAGACCCACGCCGCCCCCTGATTGCGCTCGGCCCACAGGCTGGCGGGCGCGAGATAGCCCAGCGTCTTGCCGGTGCCCGTGCCCGCCTCGGCCAAGAGGACACGGGGGCGGCCCTCCTCGTCCCGCGGCGAGAAGGCGAAGGCGGCCTCGGCGGCATAGTCGGACTGGGTCGGGCGGGTCTCGTCGAGACCGGAGGCCTGCAGCAGCTTGTCCAGCCGGATGCGGGCGCTCTCGCTGTCGACCGGGGCCGAGCCGGCCTCGCCGCGCGGCGCCTCGTCCTCCCATTCCGGCAGGCGCGCCCAGGCGTCGAGACCGCTGCCGCGATGCTGACGCTCGCGCACCGGCTGATGCTGCAGGGCGCCCGACACGCGCCAGCTCCACGACCAGCCGGCCCGGCCCAGCGTCTCGGCCAGGGTGAAAGCATCCTCGCGGTTCGGGTAGGCCGGATCGGCCAGCTCCCTCAGCAGGCCGTCGGCCGCAAGCCGCAGGGCCTCCGCCTGCGCCTCCGCCCCCTTGGGCTCGCTCATCCCCATGGCCAGCGCCAGTCCGCTGGGCGAGGGCGCGCAGAAGCGGGCGGGCCGCACAAAGGCGAACAACTCCAACACGTCGAGCATGTCAGTCGATCGGGCTGGCGGCGCGATCCCCAAACGTCTCGCCGTCAGACTGGCGTGGGCCACCATGACCGGGCCGGTGGTGAAGGCCCCCTCGGCCGCGCCGCGCCCGATCTTCCGCGCGCCGCCCCTGTCGCAGATCGCCCCCGCGCCCGGGGGCACGGCGAGCGCCGGCGGCAGGGCGAGCCAGGGCTCGGCGCCGGACAGGGCTGCGGGGGGAGAGAGGGAGTCGGTGGACACGCCTCTAGATAGCGGTTCGGGACGTGAAACGGAACGGGAACATGCTATAGGCGGGATGTGACGCCTCCGCCTCTTCCTGCAACGCTTTCCCCCCTGTTCGCCGACTGGTTCGCGTCGCGCGGCTGGGCGCCGCGACGGCACCAGCTGGAGATGATCGCGGCGGCGGAGGCGGGGTCGCACGCCCTGCTGGTCGCGCCCACCGGAGGCGGGAAGACGCTGGCGGGGTTCCTGCCGTCGCTGGTCGAGCTGGCCGAGCGGGGCCCCCGGCCGGCGTTCGGGCCCGGCAGCGGCATCCACACCCTGTATCTGTCGCCCCTGAAGGCGCTGACCACCGACGTCGAGCGCAACCTGATGACGCCGATCCGCGAGATCGGGCTGAACATCCATGTCGAGAGCCGCACCGGCGACACCAACCAGTCCAAGAAGGCGCGGCAGCGCGAGTTTCCGCCGGACATCCTGCTGACGACGCCCGAGCAGCTGGCCCTGTTCTGCGCCTGGGATGGGGCGCGGTCGTATTTCGCCGACCTGAAATGCGTGGTGCTGGACGAGGTCCATGCGATCTGGAGCGGCAAGCGGGGGGACCTGCTGTCGCTGGGTCTGGGCCGGCTGCAGCAGTTCGCGCCGGGCATGCGGCGGGTGGCGCTGTCGGCGACGGTGGACGATCCGGAGATGATCGCGGGGTGGCTTAGCCCGGCTGTGGAGTCGCCCGTGACTATCGTCCGCGGCGACCCCGGCGCGCCGCCGGTGGTGGACGTGCTGATCTCCGAGGGCAAGGTGCCGTGGGCGGGGCACACCGGGCAGCACGCCATCCCGGAGGTGTATGACGTCATCCGCCGCGCCGGCATGAGCCTGATCTTCGTCAACACGCGCTGGCAGGCCGAGTTCGTGTTCCAGCAGCTGTGGGGGATCAATGACGACAACCTGCCGATTGGCCTGCACCACGGCTCGCTGGCGGCGGAGCAGCGGCGCAAGGTCGAGGCGGCGATGGCCCGGGGCGAGCTGCGGGCGGTGGTCTGCACCTCGACGCTCGACCTCGGCATCGACTGGGGCGACGTCGATCTGGTGATCCAGCTGGCCGCGCCAAAGGGCGCCTCGCGGCTGGTGCAGCGGATCGGTCGGGCCAACCACCGGCTGGACGAGCCGTCGCGGGCCCTGATGGTGCCGGCCAGCCGGTTCGAGATGCTGGAGTGCCAGGCGGCGCGCGAGGCGGTCGCGGCCAACGCCTTCGACTGGGAGCCGGTGCACACCGGCACGCTGGATACGCTGGCCCAGCACGTCATGGGCTGCGCCTGTTCCGAGCCGTTCCGGATGGAGGATCTGTTCGCCGAGGTGAGCGGCTGCGGGCCCTATCGCGGCCTGACGTACGAACAGTTCGAGGAGGTGGTCGATCTGGTCGCCACCGGCGGCTACGCGCTGCGCACCTATGAGCGGTTCGCCCGGATCGTGCGGACGCGCGACGGCAAGTGGAAGGTGCGCAATGCGGTGACCGCCCAGAGGCACCGGATGAACGTCGGCGCCATCGTGGCTGCGGCCACCCTGAACGTCCGCATCGCCTCGCGGCGGGGCGGGGCGGCCAAACAGCTGATCGGCGGACGCAAGGTCGGGGAGGCGGAGGAGAACTATTTCGAGCAGATGACGCCCGGCGACACCTTCGTCTTCGCCGGTCAGGTCTGGGCTTTTCAGGGCATCAACGGCATGGACGCGCTGGTCACCCATGCGCAGGACAGCGACCCCAAGATTCCCTCATGGGGTGGGTCGAAATTCCCGATGTCGACCTCGCTGGCCGACCGGGTCCGGGCGATGATTCAGGACCGCGATCACTGGCGCGTCCTGCCGCCTGACGTGCAGGAGTGGCTGGAGCTGCAGGAGGAAAAGTCGGCCATTCCCGACGCTGAAACCCTGCTGGTCGAGACCTTTCCACGGGGCAGCCGGCATTTCCTCGTGGCCTATCCGTTCGAGGGCGGGCTGGCGCACGGGACGCTGTGCATGCTGCTGACGCGGCGGCTGGACCGGCTGGGCGTCGGGCCGCTGGGCTTCGTCGTCACCGACTATTCGCTGGCCATATGGTCGATCCGGCCCATGCACAGGCTCGACCTCGACGCCCTGTTCGAGCCCGACATGCTGGGCGACGATCTTGAGAGCTGGCTGGAAGAGAGCTTTATGATGAAGCGGACCTTCCGCAATTGCGCCCTGATCTCGGGCTTGATCGAGCGGCGCCAGCCGGGGAACGAGAAGACGGGGCGGCAGGTGACCTTCTCGACGGATCTGATCTACGACGTGCTGCGCCGCCACCAACCCGATCACCTGCTGCTCAAGACGGCGCGCGCCGACGCGGCGGCGGGGCTGCTCGATGTGGCGCGGCTGGGTCAGTTGCTGGCCCGGATCAAGGGGGCGATCCGGCACGTGCCCCTTGAGCGACCCTCGCCGTTCTGCGTGCCCGTGCTGGTGCAGATCGGGCGCGAGCGGGTCGGCGGCGGACAGGCAGCCGAGATGATCCTCGACGCCTCGGCCTATGGCTTCGACGAAGCCGATCTGATCGCCGAGGTTATGGGCGACGCTCCGCCGGAACTGGCCGGAGCCGCGTCATGAACGCCGCGCTGCGTCAGGCTCTGTCGCCCGCCCGCTGCCCGAGCGGAGGCCTGCGCGTCTCCATCGAGGGCGAGCCCTGCGTGCTGCGCTGTTCCGGCGCCCTGTGGGTCATCAATCATCGCACCCTGATCGCCGCCGATCTGCATCTGGAGAAGGGCTCGGCCTTCGCCGCCCGCGGCCAGATGCTGCCGCCCTACGACAGCCGCGCGACGCTGGACCGGCTGGAGGCCGAGATCGACGCCGTGCAGCCGGCCGCGGTGGTCCTGCTGGGCGACAGTTTCCATGATGCCAGGTCGGTCGGCCGGATGGCGGAGGCCGACCGGGCGCGACTGGACCGGCTGGCGAGCGGCCGTGACTGGGTCTGGCTGGAGGGCAACCACGACATCGCCGCGCTGTCCGACGGGGCGGGCGGGCTGGTCGGAGAGGTGGTCGAGACGATGGACCTCGGTTCGCTGCGGTTGACCCACGAGCCTCTGCCGGGCGTCCGGCCCGGGGAAGTTGCGGGGCACCTGCATCCCGCCGCCCGGGTGGCGGCGCATGGGCGAGGCGTCCGCCGGCCGTGTTTCGTCACCGACGGAAGGCGCGCGGTTCTGCCGGCCTTCGGGGCCTTCACCGGCGGGCTGGACGTGCGCGACCCGGCGATCTCAGGGCTGTTCGGAGAGGCTCCGCTGGCGGCGGCGCTGGGCCGCGAGCGTGTGCATGCGCTGCCGTGGGAGCGACTGCGCTAGGCCGCTTCAGACGGGAAGACTGTCCCGTCGGTCGTGCGCCAGCATGGCCCCCGACGCCCCCTCGACCCGCTGTTCCAGGAGCGCCATGAACTCGGCCCGCTTCAGCCCCGCCGGGATCGCCGGCAGGAACTCATAGACGACCGTCCCCGGATAGCGGCGGAAGCCGTGGGCGGGCCAGTGGACGCCGGAGTTGGTGGCGATGGGGGTGCACGGGCAGTCGAGGTCGCGGTAGAGTGCGGCGATGCCGGGCTTGTAGTCCGCGGGGGCGCCGACAGGCGCGCGGGTCCCCTCGGGGAAGATCAGGATCTGGCGGCCCTGGGCGTGCCGCGCGCGCGCCTGCCGGACCATATCCTTCAGGGCCTTGGAATGGGCCGAGCGGTCGACCGCGATCATGCCGGTCTTCCATGCGAACCATCCGAAGAAGGGCAGGGGCAGCAGCTCCTTCTTCATGATGAAGCAGTTGTCCGGCAGGACGGCGAAGGGGGCGATGACGTCGAGCATGCTCTGGTGCTTGCCCGCCAGCAGCGCGGCGCCCTGGGGCCGGTTCTCCAGCCCCCGGAACTCGACCTTGACCCCCGCGATCCAGCGCAGGCCGAACAGAATGAAGCGGGCCCAGCCGCGGATGACCCACATCGCCGCGCGATAGGGCAGCAGCAGGGCCGGCGACAGGCCGACCGCGAAAACGGCCATGGACAGGTACAGCCATGCGACGAACAGCAGAGACCGGAACGCGGTCATCTCAGCCGGCTTTCGCAGCCGGCGCTTCGGTCGTGGGGTCGGCCAGCGAGAAGCCTGCGATCGTCGCGCGGCCCAGGGCGGCGAGATATTTCATGTATTCCAGCGTCATGCGCCGGGCCGTCACCGCCGCCCGCCACCAGCGCGAGTTATCGAGCGACGGGGTCTCAATGGCGTAGGCGGTCAACCGCACGCCCGGCGCGGCGGCGCGAATCTCGGTCAACGCCCGGGGCATGTGGTAGTCCGAGGTGACGACGATCAGGCTGTCGTAGTCCTTCGACGCCGCCCAGGCGGCGATCTCCTGGGCGTTGCCGAGCGTGTCCTCGGCCTCGAAACCCAGATCGACGCAGCAGTTGAACAGCCGGTTCGAACCCGGCGTCAGAGCGCGCAGTTCCTGGCGCCGGACCTCGCGATTGACGCCCGAGATCAGCACGCGCTCGCCCTTGTCCTGCTCCAGCAGGCGGATGGCGGCGTTGACCCGCTCGGCCGACGGACCCGTCAGGGCAACGATGGCGTCGGCTCGCTCAGGCTCCGACGCCGGGGCCAGACCGCGCACGCGATCGGCGAAGGCGAACAGGCCGATCACCCAGATGAGCGCCAGGATGGCGATGAAGGACAGAAACTTCATGCGCTTAACCTAGTGCCGCCCCTTCAGTCGCGCCAGCGCGGCGAACCGCGCCGCGACAAGCGCCACCGTAGCGGCCAGCAGCGGGCATGGCGAGAGCAGGAGAATGTCGCCCCACGCCAGCGGCAGGGCTGGGGTCACGCCCTCGGTCCCGCCCAGCAGCCGGGCGCCGGCCACCACGACCATGGCCGCGCCCGCGCCCACGGCCCCGCCGCCTGCCGCGAGCAGGCCGTAGCGCGTCTGGTACAGACCCGCGATGGCGCCGTCCGAGGCTCCGTTCAGGCTGAGCGTTCCGATCACGCCGGTCTGCGCCGCCATGCCCGCGCGCGTGGCGTAGATCACTGCAGCGGCCGCAGCTCCCGCCGTCAGAAGGAAGGCCGCCAGCGCCAGCACGGTGATCAGGGCGGCGGAGCGCTCAACCTCCTCGCGCCACAGGCTGTGGTCGTCCACGCTGGCGTCCACGCCCGCCGACGCCAGCGCGCGCCGCAGGGTCACGGCGCTGGCGGGGCCGTCGCGGTCAAGCCGCACGGTCACGAGATGGGGCAGGGGAAGGTCGGGCAGGGCGGCGTCGCCCAGCCATGGCCGCAACAGGGCCTCAGCCGTCCTGCGATCCATCGCCTCCGCCTCGGACACGCCCGCGACGCCCGCCAGCGTCTCC
>DASRWP010000020.1:0-12381 GCA_035654535.1 Brevundimonas sp. | reverse complement strand
GATCAGGGCCTTGCCGCCGACCCCGACCAGCGCCTTGGGGCGGTCGTCGGTCAGGGGCCGCATGCGGGTGCCGAGGCCGGCGGCCAACACCATGGCGGTGCGCGGCGCGGTCACGACCGGTTCTCCGCGGCCCGGGCGGCGGGGGGCACGTGGCGGTCGAACCATGTCCGCAGTCCGTCGAGGCCGCCGTCGCGCAGGTCCCGCTCGAGATGGCTCCAGGTCCGCGGCATGAAGGCGGTGTAGCGGTCGCGGCGGAACAACACCTCCTGCCGGGCGAAGACCCGCCCGAGGATCCGCGCCGCATTGAGCGCGGCCAGAGCGCGGTACTCGCGCAGGAAGACCGCCCGGTCCAGCGCGCCGCACCGCGCGTCGAGATAGCGGTCAAGCATGGCCGCCTCAAGCTCGGGCGCGACGTCGCGCCGGGCGTCCTGCAGCAGGTGCAGCAGATCCCAGGCGGGATGCCCGCGCACGGCGTCCTGAAAGTCGAGCATGCCGACGCGCGCCAGTCCCCTGCGTTCCGGCAGCCAGAGCAGGTTCTCGGCGTGATAGTCGCGGTGGGTGAAGACCGACGTCCCACCCGCCCCCATGGCGATGACGGGCGCCCACAGCGCCTGCCACTCCCCCCGCGCCTCGGCCGACAGCGGCGGCAGGCCGGCGAACGACGGCCACCATTCGAGGAAGGGATCGAGACCGGCGCGGAAGGCGAGGGCGTCGTAGCGATGCAGCGGCCAACGCTCGCCATCGGCCTCGATCACCGCCGGCGGCTCGGCCTCATGAAGCGCCGCCAGAGCGTCCACGGCCGCGCCGTACAGGGTTTCCAGACCGCCGTCATGGACGGCGAAAACGTCGGCTCCGAGGTCTTCCAGAACCGCGAGCCCGGCCTCGACATCGCGCGCGCCAACCTCGGGGGCGGACAAGCCGCGGGCTCGCAGCCAGCCGGCGATGGCGACGAAGGCGGCCACCGATCCGCCGGCCAGTCGAGCCTCGGCATTGTAGCCCAGGGCGGAACGTTCGGTCGGCGTGGCCCCCTCGGGGGCGACGGCGCTCTCCTCCGACGGCGCTTGGTCCATGAGGATCAAGGTGCGGCCGTCGGTCGTGGTCAGCCGCTCGTAGCGCCGGGTCGAGGCGTCGCCGGGCAGGGGCAGGCGCCCCGCGTCCGAGAGGCCGGCCCGGTCCAGGAAGTCGAGGCGTTGCTGTTCGCGGTCAGACATTCAGATCCTTGAGTTTCGCGTCCCACACGCCCACGCCGGTTACGGTCGCAAGGCGGCCTTCCCCTTGTTCGGCCAGAGTGATGGTCAGGATGTCGGGCCCCAGCCAGGCCGCGGGGTCGGGCCCCAGCCGCTCGGGCCATTCGATCACGGCGCAACCATCATCCAGCGCCTCGTCCAGCCCGATTTCAGCGGCCTCTTCGGGGCGGGCAAGGCGGTAGAGGTCGAAGTGGGCGACGGAGGGATCGCATTCATAGAACTGTACGAGGGTGAAGGTCGGGGACGGCACGTCCTCATCGGGCCGGGTGAGCGCCCGGATCAGGCCGCGCGCCAGCGTCGACTTGCCCATGCCCAGCGGGCCGTACAGCAGGACGGCCTCGCCTGACCCCAGCCGACGCGCGACGGCCGAGCCCAGACGGGCGGTGGCGGCGGCGTCGGGCAGGGCGATCGAGCGGGCCTCAGGCAAAGTCGGCGTCCGGCTGGCTGGGGAGGACCCGTTCGGTGAAGGCCTTCAGGGCGTAGGTCGCGCGCGTCGCATCGATGTCGAGGCGCGAGGGGGGAATCGGCTTGCCGACCTTCAGCTGGAACGGCTTCTTCCGCTTGTTCAGCAGTTCGTGGAACAGGGTGATGTCCCTCAGCTCGGGCGAGATCCGGTCGAACAGATGGAACAGCCTTGAGGTCGGGCCCGCGACGTGGATCGGCACGATCGGCGCCCCGTATTTGCGAGATAGCGAGGCGGCGGTCGGCGCCCACTCCGGGTCGGTCAGCGAGCCGTCCTTCGCCACCCGCGCCAGCCGGCCGGCCGGAAACATGACGATGCAGCGTTCGGCTTCGAAGGCCTCCCGGGCGGCCTGAAGCGTAGCCCGGGTCTTGTCGCGCGTGCGCTTGGCGACCACCCATTCGACCGGGATCACCGCCTCGCCGAGCCGGGGCGAGACGCGCAGGGCGTCGGCGTTGGCGAAGAAGACGGCGTCGCCCCGCCTGGGCCGGATCGCGTCGAACACGGCGATGCCGTCGGCGATGCCGGTCGGGTGGTTGGCGACCACGATGCAGCGGCCCGACGCCGGAATCCGTTCCGGGTTCATCACCGACACCTTCAGGTCGAGCAGGTCGTGGACGTATTCGAGCGCCTCGGCGCCGGGAAGACCGCGGACGGCGTCGGCCATCCGCACGGCGGCCCTGTAGTTCAGCAGCTTGTGGAACAGCGGCCGGACCAGAGGCCAGACGACCGAGCCCGTCAGGCGCGGCGCGCGCTCGGCGATCAGCACGTCGCAGACGTGCGGCTCCCTGCGGGTCGGCGATGAGGCGGCTGCGTCGGTCATCCGGAGCGGTTGTCGCCGCTTGCGCCGGGCTCGGCAAGCGGCTTGGCGCGGCACACAGGCATGTTATGGCTGGACGACGGCGGCGGCAGGGGAACACAGGATCATGCGCGTTCAAGGCATCGGAGTCGGGGCGGCGATCCTGTGGCTGGCGGCGGCGTCGGTCACGACCGCGCAGACGGCCCCGGCCAGCCCCGTCCCGACGCCCGCCGCCTCCCCCGGCGCCGCGCCCGTCATCGCCCCGACCGCGACAGGCGGGCTGAGGCTCGACCAGCTGGCGATGCTCGACCGCGTGGCCGATCCCCGGCTGTCTCCGGACGGCCGTCGCGTGCTCTACGGTCTGCGCGCCACCGACTGGGCCGGAAACAAGGGCGTCGGCTCACTCTGGATGATCGACGGCGACGCGGCGCCCCGGCGTCTGGCGGCGTCCGAAGGCGGCGTCTCCAGCGCCCGCTGGGCCCCGGACGGCCGGTCGATCTATTTCCTGTCGACGCGAGGGGGCTCCAGTCAGGTCTGGCGCATGGACCGCGAAGGCCAGGCGGCCGCGCAAGTCACCACCCTGCCGGTGGACGTGACCGCCTTCAGGATCGCGCCGGACGGGCGGTCTCTGGTTCTGGCGGCGGCGGTGTTCTTCGACTGCGCCGATCTGGCCTGCACCCGCGACCGGCTGAGGGCGCAGGTGGCGTCGGTCTCGACCGTGCGCGGCTTCGACCGCCTGCCCCTGCGCCCGTGGGACAGCTGGAACGATGGGCGGCGCAGTCACCTGTTCGTCGTGACCCTTGACCCGTCTGGCCTTGCGGCAGGCGAGCCGCGAGACCTGATGGCGGGGCTGGACGCCGACACGCCTTCGCGACCGCTTGGCGACGACGGCGAGTTCGTCATCTCTCCGGACAGCCGACGCGTCGTCTTCGTCAGCCAGATGCAGGGGCGGACCGAGGCCTTCACCAACAATGCCGACATCTACAGCGTCGAGATTGCGGGCGGCGCCCCGGCCAACCTGACGGGCGCGAACGCCGCCCCTGACACCAATCCGGCGTTCTCGCCCGATGGACGGCGGCTGGCGTGGCTGGCGGCGCGGCGGGAGAACGTCGGAGGCGATCAGGCCGTGGTCATGGTTGGCGACCCGGACGGCTCCAACGCGCGTCCGCTGACCCCCGACTGGGATCGGGGACCCGGGGCGCTGCGCTGGCGGTCCGATGGCCGGGCCCTCTACGCGGTCGCGGCGGAGAACGGGCAACAGAAGCTGTTCGAGATCGACGCCCGCAGCGGCTCGGTCCGTGCACTGACGGACCTCGGGACCGTGGCGGCCTATGATGAAGCGGCCGGCCGGCTCGTCATGTCGCACGAGACGTTTCAGGGCCCGGCGCAGATTCGCGCGCTGGGGGCCGGGGGCATGACCGACCTGACGCAGCACAACACGGAGGCTCTGGCCCGGACGGCGCTGACCGAGGGCGAGAGTTTCACCTTCGCCGGCTGGAACGGCGAGCCGGTTCAGGGCTGGGTGTTCAGGCCGGCGGGCTATACCGAGGGTCGCCGCTACCCCGCCGTCTACGTCATTCACGGCGGGCCGAAGTCGCCGTGGACGAATGGCTGGAGCTATCGCTGGAACCCGCAGGTCTACACCGGCGCCGGCTATGCGGTGGTCATGATCAACTTCCACGGCTCGCCGGGGTTCGGTCAGGCCTTCACCGACTCGATCAACGATCATTGGGGAGACCGGCCGCTCGAGGATCTGCAGAAGGGCTGGGCCGCGGCGCTGGCGGCCAACCCCTTCATCGACGGCGACCGCGCCTGCGCCATCGGCGCCTCCTACGGCGGCTATATGGTCAACCTGATCGCGGGAAAGTGGAGCGCTCCGTGGCGCTGCCTCGTCAATCACGCCGGGGTGTTCGACGTCGGCCAGCTGATGAACGCCATGGACTCGGGAACCTTCATCTCCGAGTTCGGCGGCGCCTCGTGGGAGCGCCCGGATCTCTACCGCGCCTTCAGCCCGAACACCTGGGTCGCCGACTGGTCGAAGCCGATGCTGGTGCTGCACGGCTCCCGCGATTTCCGGGTGCCGATCGAGCAAGGGCTGGGAACCTTCTCCGCGCTGCAGCGGCGCGGGATCGAGAGCCGGTTCGTGCATGTGCCGGATGAAAACCATTGGGTGCTGAAGCCGCGGAACTGGGTCGACTGGCAGCGAGAGATCCTGGACTGGACGGACAGGTACACAGCCGCGCCCCAGGGTCAGGCCCGGTAGGGCACCGGCTTCCGCCGAGCCCTCGCCGGTGGTACGCCGTCGGGCTGTTCCGCCGTATCCATCAAAGGTTTCCGTCCATGCGTCACCGTACCCTGCTCGCCTGCGCCGGCGCCGCGCTGGCGCTGATGGCCGCCGTCCCCGTCCTCGCCGAGGCGCCCGCGGTCGTCGTTCCGGTTCAGTCCGCCCTCGTCCCGTCGCCGGACGCCTTCGACTACCGCGACATGATCCCGGCCAACCGGCTGGGCGATCCGCAGGTTTCGCCGGACGGGCGCTGGGTGGTCTATTCGCTCACCACCACGGACGT
The DNA here is from genome assembly GCA_035654535.1 of Brevundimonas sp. GTDB lineage: Bacteria > Pseudomonadota > Alphaproteobacteria > Caulobacterales > Caulobacteraceae > Brevundimonas. The sequence continues at coordinate 7,308 of DASRWP010000020.1, read as the reverse complement.
GGCGGCCAACCGGCGCAGCGGTTCGCTCTACATCATGGACCTGCGCGACGGCGGAGAGGGCCGGCGGCTGGCGATCAGCGAAGGCGGCGCCAACATCGCCCGCTGGGGCGGCGACGGCAAGCTGTACTTCCTGTCGGGCCGGTCGGGCAGCAGCCAGGTGTGGCGCGCCGAGGCGGATGGAACGCGGCCGGTTCAGGTGACCGACCTGCCTGTCGACGTGAACGCCTACCGCCTGAGCCGCGACGCCGGCCGGGTAGCGGTCTCCCTTGCCGTCTTCCCCGACTGCGGCGACCTCGCCTGCACCGTCGACCGGACCAAGGCTGTCGCCGACGACCCCGCCACGGGTCAGGTCTACGACCGCATGTTTGTACGGCATTGGGATTCCTGGGCCGACGGCACGCAGAACCACCTGTTCGTCCAGTCGATCGGCGCCACCGGCCGGACCACCGGGCAGCCGGTGATGGTGACGCGCGGCTTCGACGGCGACACGCCCTCCAAGCCTTTCGGGGACGAAAGCGAGTTCACCTTCACGCCCGACGGCGGGGCGGTGATCTTCTCCGCGCGGCTGGCCGGCAAGACCGAGCCTTGGAGCACCAACTTCGATCTGTATCGCACCAACGGCCTGAGCGGCGACGGCACATTCGAGAACCTGACGGACGAAAATGACGCCTGGGACACCGGCCCGGTGTTCTCGCCCGACGGCCAGACGTTGGCCTACCGCGCCATGGCCCGTCCGGGGTTCGAGGCCGACAAATACGGCGTCTTCCTGCGTGACGTGGCCAGCGGCCGAACGCGTCAGATCGCGGCAGACTGGGATCGCTCGGCTGATACGCTGCAATGGTCGGCGGACGGCAACACGCTCTACACCGTCGCCGGTGACGTTGGGCAGACCCGGCTGTTCGCGATCGACACGCGCAACGGCGTCGTCACCCCGGTCACAGGGCCGGGACACGTCTCTTCCTTCGCCCAGACCCCGTCAGGCTTCGTCTTCGCCCAGGATTCGCTCACCCGTCCAAGCGAGCTCTATGTGAAGACCTTCCTCGGCCGCGAAATGGCGCGCCGGATCACCGATGTGAACCCTCAACTGGACAGCCAGGCCTTCGGCGAGGCGGAGCAGTTCAGCTTCGCCGGCTGGAACGGCGAGACCGTGTATGGCCATGTGATCAAGCCGGCCAACTATGTGGAGGGACGGAAATACCCCGTCGCCTTCCTGATCCATGGCGGCCCGCAGGGGTCGTTCGGGAACGGCTGGTCGTACCGCTGGAACCCGATGACCTACGCCGGAGCCGGCTATGCCGTGGTGATGATCGATTTCCACGGGTCGACGGGCTACGGCCAGGCCTCCACCGACTCGATCAGCCAGCACTGGGGCGACCGGCCGCTGGAGGATCTTCAGAAGGGCTGGGCGGCGGCGCAGCAGCGGTACGCCTTCCTCGACGGCGATAACGCCTGTGCGCTCGGGGCTTCCTACGGCGGGTATATGATCAACTGGATCGCCGGCAACTGGCCGGGCGAGTTCAAATGTCTCGTCAACCACGACGGGGTCTTCGACACCTTCGGCATGGGCTACTCCACCGAGGAACTGTGGTTCACCGAGTGGGAGAATGGCGGCACCCCGTGGGAGAACCCGCGCGGCTATCAGGAATTCAACCCGGCCAATCATGTGCGCAACTGGCGCGACCCGATGCTGGTGATCCAGGGCGACCGCGATTTCCGCATCCCCACCGCCCAGTCCCTGTCCACCTTCACCGCCCTGCAGCGCCGGGGGATCGACAGCCGTCTGGTGGTGTTCCCGGACGAGAACCACTGGGTGCTGAAGCCGGCCAACAGCCTGCAGTGGCACACCGAGGTGTTCGGGTGGCTGGACAAATACCTCAAGCCGGCGCCCTGACGGTGAGCCGAATCCGGCGAGAGAGGCGGTTCCGGCGGGATTGCCTCCAAGGTCCCGCCGGGCGGTCGATGAGCCTTTCCGGGCGCTCATGCGTTGTGCAGGCTCGGCGGAGTCTCTCGGCGTGCACAACCCTCTGAAAGACAATCAGAACTGGCTCACCGTCAGGGACCGGGCGCTGGTCCCAGCCGGGGCGTGGGCGCGTGAGCGCCGGACGTGGGTCAAGACCAACGATCCCGTCTACACCAGCTTCCGCCACCCGGGCCGGGCCGAGAAGATCGCCGCCAGCGTCACCCTCGCCCTGATCGCCGTCATCGTGATCTTCCTGATGCTGTTCGACTGGAACTGGCTGCGCGGTCCCATCGGGCGCTGGGCCACGGCGCGTTACGACCGGGAAATCGTGCTGGCCGGCGACCTCGACGTCAGGCTGTTCAGCTTCACGCCGTCTGCCCGGATCCAGGATCTGAGGATCGGGGGCCCCGACTGGGCGAAGGCGCGCGACACGCTCCGGATCGACGACGCAACGGCCTCGGTGCGGCTGGGTCCGCTGCTGAGCGGCCGGATCGAAATGCCGCTGGTCGAGATCGCCCGCCCCCAGGTGGTGCTGATCGCCACCGAGGACGGCCGCCGCAGCTGGGTGCTCGACCCGGACAAGCCGGACACGGGCGAGGGCCTGAAGCTGCCGCCGATCAACCGGCTGATCATCAGCGACGGGACGCTGTCGCTGGACGAGCAGGGCCGTGACATCAAGTTGGAGGCCACCATCAACGCCCGCGAAGGCTCGGATGGCAACGCGGGCTTCAACCTCGAGGGCCGCGGCACGATCAACGGCACGCCGCTGACGCTGGAGGTGCGCGGCGGACCCTTCATCAATATCAAGCGGAACCAGCCCTACGGCTTCCGGGCGGAGGTGTCGGGCGTCGGCTCGCGGCTTGTGGCGGACGGATCGATCACCCGGCCGTTCGACCTGGGGCAGTTCAACGCCACCCTCAGCCTGCAGGGTCGGGACATGGCCGATCTCTATCTGCTGACCGGGATCACCACGCCCAACACGCCGCCCTACCGGCTGAGCGGCAAGCTGACCCGAAACGAGGCGCGATACACGTTCAACGATTTCAGCGGTCGGGTGGGTTCGTCGGACCTGTCCGGCGACCTGATGGTCACCACCGTCGACAACCGCAGGCGGGTCGAGGCGGACCTGCGCTCGCGCCTGCTCGACATCGACGACCTCGCGGCTGTGCTGGGCGCGAAGCCGCAGGTCACCGGCTCGGGCGACACCGTGGTCAGTTCGGGCGCGCCGGGCCGGCTGCTGCCTGACGCCCCGCTGAACGTCGAACGTCTCAGGGTCATGGACGGCACGCTGCGGTACAGGGCCGCGCGGGTGAAGCGCAACGCGCTCGACATCCGCGAAGTCGATCTGGGGGCGGACCTGAAGAGCGGCGTGCTCGACCTCGATCCAATCTCCTTTACCTTCAACCGCGGCTCCCTGAACGGCACGGCCAAGATCAACGCCACGCGCGCAACGCCCTATTCGGCGGTGGACCTCCGGCTGCGCGGGTATCCGCTGGAGTCGATCATCCCCGCCCGCAACGGGGCGCCGACGGTGACGGGCCGGGCCCTCGGGCGCGCGCGTCTGGAGGGTCCGGGCGCCTCAATCCACGACTTCGCCAACAACTCCAAGGGCTCGGTCAGCCTTGTCGTGCCGCAGGGGCGGATACGGGCGGCTTTCGCGGAATTGCTGGGCATCAACGTCACCGCCGGTCTCGGCAAGCTGTTGTCCGGCGACACCGACACGTCAGAAATTCGGTGCGCCGTAGCGGACTTCTCCGTGAGCGGCGGAACCGCGACAGCCCGGACCTTCGTCATCGACACCACCCCGGTGCTCGCCAAGGGGACAGGGACGATCGACCTCGGCTCCGAGACGATGAACCTGCGGATCGACGGCGAGACCAAGGAGGCGCGGCTGGTGCGGCTGTGGTCGCCAATCACGGTCAGCGGGCCGCTGACCGGCCCGAAGGTGGGCGTCGACACCGCGTCCGTCGTCGGTCAGGTCGGGCTGGCCGCGGCTCTCGGAGCCCTGATCAACCCGCTGGTGGCCCTGCTGCCCTTCGTTGATCCGGGTTTGGCGGAAGACGCCAACTGCGGGGCCTTGATCTCGTCGGCGCGATAAGTCGGCGGTCTGATTGAGCCGGTTCTTCACTCCATGCGTATCTCCTCGAGTCTTCCATTGACCGCAAGGATCGCATGACCCGCAGAGGCCTGTTCGCCCCCGCCCTCGGCCTGATCGCCTCGGCCTGTTCGCCGCTGGCCGCGCTGAACTCGCTCGCGCCTCGTGACCGCGGCGTCCGCCGTGTCGCGCGCGGCATCCCCTATGGCGACCATCCTCGCCAGACCATGGACATCCACGCCCCGGCCGGTACGGGCGAACGCCTTTGGCCGATGCTCGTGTTCTTCTACGGGGGCGGCTGGGACACCGGCGAGCGCGGGCTTTACGCGTGGGCGGCGCAAGCGCTGGCGGCGCGTGGCTTCGTGGTCGCCACGCCCGACTACCGGTTGGTCCCCGAAGTGCACTTTCCCACCTTCGTCGAGGACGCCGCGGCGGCGACCGCCGCGGCCGCCGGCCTCGCAGCCCGGTACGGGGCGGACGCGGACCGCCTGGGCGTGATCGGCCACTCCGCCGGAGCGCATCTGGCGATGATGATCGCATTGGACCGCCGCTATATGGCGGCGGCGGGCGCGCCGGACCTGATCAAGGCCGCCGCCGGGCTGGCCGGCCCCTACGACTTCCTCCCCTACGATGTGCGCGAGTCGGTGAACGCCTTCGGGCGCGCCCCTGACCCGACCCTGACCCAGCCGGTCACCTTCGCCCGCGCCGACGCCCCCCCGCTGTGGCTCGGACACGGGGTCGAGGATGTGGTGGTCCACGCCGAGGACACCACCATTCTGTGCGAGCGCATGACCGCGGTCGGCGGCCGCTGTGAGGCGAAGCTTTATCCGGGCCTGAACCACGCCGACCTGATCGCGACCTTCTCGCCCCTGTTCCGGCGCAAGGCCCCGGTGCTGGACGACGTCTCGGTCTTCCTGAGACGTGAGCTGGCGTAACCCTGACGTCTCGCCTTCGTCACGGGGTTCCGCTATCGGAGGCCATGACAAACACGAACACGACGGCCCTCAGCGGCCCGGAGGTGCTGGACCGCCTCGAGACTCTCTACAGCCAGTCGGTCAGCAATCTTCGCACGGCGGTGGGAGCCTTCCTCCGGACCGGCGAGCGGCCGGACCCCGCGGCCCGGGCGGCGGGCCTGTTCGCCTATCCCGAATTGCGCGTCAGCTGGTTCGGCGAGCGTCCGGCCAATCTGGAGCAGCGCGCCTTCGCCCGCCTGTCCCGGCCCGGCCTCTATTCGACCACCATCACCCGGCCCGACCTCTACCGCACCTACCTGCTGGAACAGCTGAGCCTGCTGGCGGCGGACTATGGCGCCACCTTTGACGTCCGCCCTTCGGAGCAGGAAATCCCGTTTCCCTATGTGATGGACGGATCCGATGTGGCGCTGGATCGCAGCCAGACCGCCGCGGTGGCGCGCCATTTCCCCACCACTGACCTGGCCCATATCGGCGACGAGATTTCCGACGGTCTGTTCGACCTGACCAAGGACTTTCCGCTGGCCCAGTTCGACGGTCTGAGGACCGACTTCTCGCTGGCGCGCCTGCGTCACTACACCGGAACGCCGGTCGAGGACGTGCAGAGCTACGTCCTCTTCACCAACTACAACCGCTACGTCGACGAGTTCGTGCGCTGGGCCTGCGCCCAGCTTCAGGACGCGAACAGCATCTATGACCGGCTGGTCTGCGCCGGCGGCATCGAGGTGACGCGCGACACGCCCAGCCCCGAGACGGCGGTCATGGACGCCGCCTGGAAGAAGCACCAGATGCCCGCCTATCACCTGACCGCGCCGGGGCACCGGGGCATCACCCTGGTGAACATCGGAGTCGGGCCGTCCAACGCCAAGACCATCTGCGACCACCTGGCGGTGACCCGCCCCCACGCCTGGATGATGATCGGCCATTGCGGCGGGCTGCGGCCGAGCCAGAGCATCGGCGACTATGTGCTGGCCCACGCCTATCTGCGCGACGACCATGTCCTGGACGCGGTGCTGCCGCCGGACATCCCGATCCCCTCCATCGCCGAGGTCCAGCGCGCCCTCTACGACGCCGCCAAGATCGTCTCCGGCGCGCCGGGCGAAGAGGTCAAGCGGCGGCTGCGCACGGGCACGGTGGTGACCACCGACGACCGCAATTGGGAGCTGCGATACGCCCGCTCGGCCCAACGCTTCAACCAGAGCCGCGCCGTCGCCATCGACATGGAAAGCGCCACCATCGCCGCTCAGGGTTACCGGTTCCGGGTGCCCTACGGGACTTTGCTGTGCGTGTCGGACAAGCCGCTGCACGGCGAGATCAAGCTGCCGGGCCAGGCCAACCGCTTCTACGAGGGCTCGATCTCGGAACACCTGCAGATCGGCATCCACGCGATCGACCTGCTGCGGGCGGAAGGCGACCGGCTGCATTCCCGCAAGCTGAGGGCCTTCGACGAGCCGCCGTTCCGTTAGGAGAAGGCTGGAGCGTCCCTACTTCTTCAGCCGCTTCGCATTGGCGACGGCGGTCTTGTGGATCGGGCGCAGGGCGTCGGCCTGACCCTTGAGCAGTTCGGTGTTGAGGGCCAGCATCTGGCCCGCCGCGCGGCTCCACCAGCCGAGGGCGTAGCTGTACTGCGCCTGCATCGCCGCCGCCGGCGTGGGAGCCGCGGCAATGGCCGTCGCCGCCCGCGACGCGAGCCCGGCCTCGGTCATTACGCTCGACCCGACCCGCCCGCCGATGTCGCCAAAGGTGCGCGCCATGGCCGAGGCCGAGGCGGACAGGGCTTCGACCTTCTCGCTGGTCATCAGCGACATTTCCTTCAGGTCCACCTTGCGCGGATCGGTCATGCCGGCGGCGAGGATTTCCATCCGCGCACTGATCACGTCCCCGGCCGCCTGCAGCATTTCGCCGCCGGACAGGGCGGTATTGGCCGCCCGCGCGCCATCGCGGGTCAGGCGGCGGCCGGTCTTGATGGCTTTGTCGATCTGGGTCATGCGCGGAGACTTGGGCCCCAATCAGGTTGCGGGCAAGGCCTCTGCCGAGAAGTCGGCGACATCCTTCAGCAGGGCGGGCACGGCGGCGTCGATGATGGTCTGGCCCTTTTCCGGGCTGGCCTGCGCCGGGTCCGAGCCGATGCGTCCGTCAGGGAAGCGGGCGCGATAGTCCAGCGCGTCCCGGATCGGCCCGACGGGGGCGATGGTCGGGCTGTAATCGGCGGTCTTCACCAGATGCGGCCAGGCCGCCTGCGTTACGGCGATCTCGGACGGGGTGGCGTGCATGCCGTGGCC
>DASRWP010000019.1:0-3786 GCA_035654535.1 Brevundimonas sp. | reverse complement strand
CCGACGACGTCAAATGGAAGCCGGGCGCGACGCGGTAGCGGCTTCTGCGTCGCCGTTCGAAGGTTCATCACAACGAACACAACGAAGTCACGACGGACACAGCGGGACCCGCTTGAGGCGCCGCAGGCACTCAGTTTTCGTCAGGATTGAAGGCGCTACGCGCAGGCCGGGCGACGACCTCGTCGTGTTCGTTGCGGTTCTTCGTTGTGTTCGTTGTGACGAACCTGGGCTGCTCGGTCCTGCGACGCCCGCGGACAAGAGGAGCCCTAGTCCTTGGTCGGGTTGATCTGGGCGGCGTCGCCGTAGGTGAGGGCGAGGAAGACGTCTTCGAGGTCGGGGTCCTCGGTGGTGATGTCGGCGATGGTGACGCCCGCGGCGCGCACGGCGGCCAGCACCTGCTCCACCGACGACCGGCCCTTGCGGTAGGTGACCACGAAGGCGCCGTTGGGCCGCGCGGCCACCTCGAAGCCGGGCAGGTCAGGGAGGCCCGCGAGTTCGCCTTCCGGCGTCACCACGACGTTGCGCGTATCCAGCCGGCGCAGCAGCTGCGGCGTCGGTTCGCAGGCCACCACCTCGCCCCGGTTCATGATGGCGATGGTGTCGCAGAGCTCCTGCGCCTCCTCGAGATAGTGGGTGGTCAGCAGGATGGTCACGCCCTCGGCGTTGATGCGGCGCACGTAATCCCACAGCTGGCGACGCAGCTCGACGTCGACCCCGGCGGTCGGCTCGTCGAGGATCAGGATCGGCGGATTGTGGACCAGCGCCTTGGCCACCATCAGCCGGCGCTTCATGCCGCCGGACAGCGCCCGGACGTAGGCGTGGGCCTTGTCCGACAGGCCAAGGGCGGCGAGCAACTCGTCCGAGCGCCGCTCCTTCGCCGGCACGCCGTAATAACCGGCCTGCACCTCCAGCGCCTCGCGCGGGGTGAAAAAGACGTCGGCCACGATCTCCTGCGGCACAACGCCGAGGGCGGCGCGGGCGTCGCGCGGCTGTTTGTCGATGTCGCGGCCCCAGATCGCCGCCGTGCCGCCGGTCTTGTTGACCACCCCGGCGAGGATGTTGATCAGCGTCGACTTGCCCGCGCCGTTGGGGCCCAGCAGGCCGAACATGGAGCCGCGCGGGATGACCAGATCGACCCCGTGCAGGGCCGTCTTGGGCGGGGCCTTCTTCGTTCCGGCGTAGGTCTTCTCCAGCCCGCGGACCTCGATGGCGTTGACGGGCGGCGTCGCGGGCTCGGTCATTCGGGCGCTTTCAGGTATCGGAACGGCCCCGTTTGACGATAAGGAGCGCGGGCGCATACCTATGCGCGCGCACCCGCCCCGCCAAGACCAGAGCCGAACGAATGCCGCCGCGCCACCCTGATGCCGTCATCCCGCCGCCCGAGCACGTGGTCGTCTCGACCAAGCGCGTGGCCTGCGACGGCGGCGGCGGCGTGCTGGGGCACCCGCTGGTCTATATGGACATGGGCGAGGACGACTTCGTCGAATGCGGCTACTGCGACCGCCGCTTCGTTCTGGACGCGCATCCGAAGCCCGAGAGCGAATACCTGAGCCCCGCGGCGCGCCCGCCCGAGGCGCACTAGTCCACCGCAGGCGGGGCCGGCATGAGGTCGCCGAACGGGGCGGCGTCCTCAAGCGCGCGGATGAAGGATGGCCGCGCCATCAGCCGCCGGTGCCACGCCCGCAGCCGCGGGCGGTCGCCGAACGGGACCAGCCGCCGCGCGTAGGTCAGGATCGGCGCGGCGCCGCAGTCGGCCAGGGTGAAGGTTTCGCCCGCGCCCCACGTTCGTCCGTCCGACAACCGGTCCTCCAGCCAGTCCCAGGCGTTGGCCAGAATGGCCTCGTCCTGCGCGTCTCCAAAGGGGTCCTCGGCGCCTGCCGGCCGGAATTTCCGTGGGACGATGCGGTTCATCGCGCCGCCGACATAGGTGTCGACGATCCGGTCGATCAGCCGCGCCTCAAGCGCCTGATCCGGGTCGGTCGGGATCAGCCGCCCGCCGCCGGCGAGGCGGTCGAGGTGTTCGATGATGATGCTGGACTCGATGATCTGACGCTCGCCGTCGATAAGCACCGGCATCTTGCCGAAGGGCAGGACCGAGCGGAATTTAGCGAAATCGTCCGGTGACGCCGCGGCGACGAGCTTGAGCTCGAAGCGCAGGCCGAGCTCATAGAGGGCCACCGAGGCCTTCTGGCCGTAAGCAGCGTAGGGGTGGGACCAGAGCTTCAGGGCGGGTTCGTTCATGGCCCAGTCTGTCGGGATCGGTGCAGCGGGCGCAACCCCTCGTTAAGCAACCGGGCGCACCCTCCATCCCGCCTCCAATCGGAAGACGGGCCATGTCGACGATCCAGACCGCCAGCTACCGCCGCCAGCGCGACCATTTCGAGCCGCAGGACGCCGATCCGCAGGAGCAACGCCGCCTGCGCGGCCTGCTGGAGCAGATCGACTATTCGGCCTTCGTGGCCAACCGCGAGGTGATCGGCTCGATGCTGCCGAAACTGGATGCGGCGGCGTTCCAGAAACTGGCCATCCTGACCGCCACGGCCCGGGCCAAATGGGTCTCGGAGAGCCTGCGCCAGTCCGAGTCCGGCGCGCCCTCGACTCCGGACCAGATCGCCCGCCTGACCTCGGCCCGCATCGCCTATGAGGAACTAGCCGAAGCCTACGAGGGTCTGCGCCGCATGGTCGAGCGGGGGTATGCAGCGATCCGGTAGAGGCTAGGCCTGACCGGTCGTCATCCCGGGCGCCTGGGCGCTAGCCCAGCGGCTGCGGACGCGTGGTGATAGGCGCGTCGGGGTCGGCCGGCGGCCGTTCGGCTTCGGTCGGCGGGGGACCGGCCGGTTCGGCGGGCACGATCACGATGGGGGCGGGCGGCTGGGCCGCTGGAGCGGGCGGCGGAGCGGCCGGCGCTGGGATCGACGTGGCCGGAGGCTGCGCGCCGGCGGGAGCGGGCGTCGCCGCGGTGGGTGCGGCTGGACGCGAGGCGGCGGGCCTCCCTCGTGAAGGCGCCGGGGCGGGCGCAGAAGCGACCGGGGCGGAAACCGGGGTGACCGGCGCCGACAGCCCTTCGCCCGTGACGCTGTCGGGCGGGGCGACGGCGGCGGCGTCGACGGGCGCCGTGGTCAGTGGAACGACGGGGCTTGGCGCAGGGGCCGAGGCGGCCGGAACAACGGGAGCGGAACGGGTCAGCATCCAGCCGCCGACGGCGAGGACCGCGACGGCGGCGGCCGCCGCGCCGGCGTACAGGGGCATGCGATTTCCCGACCGGCGGCGCGCGCTGGCGTCCCGCAGGACGGAGCCGGCGACGACCGGGGCCGGCGACGGTTCGGCTCGAACAGGCGCGGCGACGGGCCGGGCGGCCGGGCGCGGCGCCGGCGCAGGCTCGGCGGGGGGCAGGGGGCGAACGGTCAGATCAGGCGCCGAGGCGGCTTCCATCACGGGGTTCACGTCCGCAGTCAGGGCGGGCTCGGAGCCCGGCGCCGGCGCCGGGCCCGGGGCCGGGCGGGCGGGGGCGCGCGGGATCATCGAACCGCTGAAGATGCCGGCGTTTACGGCCTGGGCCTGCGTCTGCGCCGGGCGTGACGGCATGGGCGCGGCCCGGGCAACCTGAGGCTGGGCCGCCTGAGGCCGGGGCGCGGGAGGCAGCGGTTGCGGCGGGACGGGCTTCGGGATCGGCTCAGGCGGCGGTTCCGGCAAGGGCGGCAGACGCTCGCCCGTAGGCAGCGGCCCCGCGCGGAACACGGTCTGCGGCGGACGGCCCCAGGTCACCGGCCGGCGGAAGGGCTCGGG
>DASRWP010000018.1:0-6922 GCA_035654535.1 Brevundimonas sp. | reverse complement strand
GCCAGCCCGGCCAGCACGATGGGCATGGCGTGCACGAGACCCCGGCCCAGCGCCCGCGCCGGAGCTGAGGGCCGCTCGGCCAAATGCAGGCCGATGTCGTCCATTTTCACGATTACCGCCACGGCGCCGTAGACCACCACGGTGATCAGCAGACCGACGAGGGCCAGCGCCGCCGCCTGCGTCGCAAGCGGGCGTTCGGCCAGATCGGCCAGGGCGATGGCGGTGATCTCGGCCGACAGGATCAGGTCGGTACGGATGGCCGAACCCACCATCTTCTTCTCCTGTTCCTCGGAGGACAGAGCCAGCTCCTCGAGCGGCTTCTCGCCGTCTCCGTGGCCCGCCAGCTTCTCCCACAGCTTTTCGGACGCTTCGAAGCAGAGATAGGCCCCGCCGATCATCAGCAGCGGCGTCAGCGCCCATGGCGCGAAGGCGCTGATCAGCAGCGCTCCCGGAAGCAGGATCAGGAATTTGTTCTTCAGGGAGCCGACCGCGATCTTGCGGATGATCGGCAGTTCGCGCTGGGGCGAGAAGCCCATCGCATAGCCCGGCGTCACCGCGGCGTCGTCAACGACCACCCCGGCGGCCTTCATGCTGGCGCGGCCGGCGGCGGCGGACACGTCGTCGACCGAGGCCGCCGCCATCTTGGCGATGGTTGCGACGTCGTCGAGAAGGGCGGCAAGACCTGAGGGCACGCTTCACCTGACAAAACGAATGCGGTTTGTGCTTGGCTAGGCGAGCACGGGGGCCGGGTCCAGTGGCCGCGTTAAAGCGCCGCGCCCTGACGCGGCGTCGCAGGGCGAAAAATTCTGGCGCAGCTTCACCGCCTGCCTTATCCCCAAGCCATGACCGAAATCACTGCTCTCCTGAACGATCCCGCCGCCTGGGCCGCCCTGATCACCCTCGTGGTGATGGAAGTGGTGCTGGGCATCGACAACCTGATCTTCATCTCGATCCTGTCGAACAAGCTCCCGCCGGAGCATCGCCAGCGCACCCGCCGCATAGGCATCGGTCTGGCTCTCGTCATGCGTCTTGGCCTGCTGGCCACGATTGGCTGGATCATCGGCCTCAAGGCGACCGTCTTCGACCTGGGTCTGGCCGGCGCGGGCTGGGAGACCGCATTCAGCTGGAAGGATCTGATCCTGATCGCGGGCGGCCTGTTCCTGGTCTGGAAGGCCACGACCGAGGTTCACCACGCCGTCGACGTCAGCGTCAGCGATGACCTGCTGGAGAAAAACAAAACGACGGCGGTCATCAACAATGTCGGCGCCGCGATCGGCCAGATCATTCTGCTCGACCTTGTCTTCTCGATCGATTCGATCCTGACGGCCGTCGGCATGACCGACCATGTCCCGATCATGATGGTGGCGGTGATCATCGCCGTCATCACCATGCTGGTGGCTTCCGATCCTCTCGCGAACTTCATCGACAAGAACCCGACCATCGTCATGCTGGCGCTGGGCTTCCTTCTGATGATCGGCATGGTGCTGATCGCCGACGGCTTCGGCGTCCATGTGCCGAAGGGCTACATCTACGCCGCCATGGCCTTCTCGGCTCTGGTCGAGGGCCTCAACATGATGGGCCGCAAGGCCTCGATCAGGAAGCAGGCGGCGCTGGAGGCGCGGCAGGCCGGGTTGAACAAGGCGGAAACCGCCGAGCCCGGCGTCTGACCATGCGATTGGCCGGGCTCCTTGCACTTGCGTGGATCGCCCCGGCCCTTGCCTGGGCGCAGACGGCTCCGGACCCGGGGCCGGCGCCTGCGGCCGTACCGGTCTATGGCTACGAGCTGGTCCGGACCTATCCTCACGACCGGTCCGCCTTCACCCAGGGTCTGGTGATCCGCGACGGCGTGCTTCTCGAGAGCACCGGCCGGGTTCCCTCCACGGTCCGTCGCGTACGGCTCGAGGATGGCGCCGTGCTGACCCGTCGCCAGCTCGACCCGGCCTATTTCGGCGAGGGCCTGACGGTTGTCGGCGACCGGGTCGTGACCCTGACCTGGACCAGCGGCAAGGGCTTCATCTGGGACCGGGACACGCTCCGACCGTTGGGCGAGTTCGCCTACGACGGCGAGGGCTGGGGGCTGACTACGGACGGTCAGCGGCTGATCCTGTCCGACGGCACGCCGGTCCTGCGTTTCTTCGACCCCGCGACGATGACGGAAACGGGACGCGTTCCGGTCACCCTGAATGGCCGGCCCCTAGGGATGCTGAACGAGCTGGAATGGGTGGACGGCGAGGTCTTCGCCAACGTGTGGCAGACCGACTTCATCGTCCGCATCGATCCGGCCACCGGCGTGGTTCGCGGCGTCATCGACCTGACCGGGTTGATGCCCGATCGCTCAGGTCTCGATCCGACCGACGCGGTCCTCAACGGCATCGCCTGGGACGCGGAAGGCCGCCGCCTGTTCGTCACCGGCAAAAACTGGCCGAGCCTGTTCGAGATCCGGCTGACTGAGCCTTTGCCCGGCGTTGAGGTGAACAGCCGGGCGCGCTGAGATCAGAGAAAACTGTAGGGATCGACATCGACCGTCAAACGGACGCTGGCCGGAACCTTCACCCGTGACAGCCAGACCCTGAGGAAGCCCTGCAGGTCGACGTCGCGGTCGGCGCGGACCAGCAGCCGCTTGCGGCGCCGCCCCCGCACCAGCGCCAGCGGTGCGTCGGCGGGGCCGTAGACCTCGAGCCGCTCGGCGTTGGGAATGGCCTCGGCCAGATCGCGGGCGGTCTTCTCGACCGCCATGGCGTTCTCGCTGGAGAGGATGATCGCCGCAAGCCGACCCCGGGGCGGCAGGGAGGCCGCCTCGCGTTCGGCCATTTCGGCCTCGACGAAGGCGTCGCGGTCGCCGGCCGCCAGCGCGATCAGGACCGGGTGCTCCGGAGTCCATGTCTGCAGGATGGCCCGGCCTGGACGGTCGGCACGCCCGGCCCGGCCCGCCGCCTGCGTCAACAGTTGATAGGTGCGCTCGGCGGCGCGGAGGTCGCCGCCTCTCAGGCCGAGATCGGCATCGACGACCCCGACCAGCGTCAGGTTCGGAAAGTTGTGTCCCTTGGCGGCGGCCTGGGTGGCCACGAGAATGTCGATCTCGCCCTCGGCCATGCGCTGGATCAGGGCCCGCGCCGATCGCCCGTCAGGCGCAGTGTCCGAGCTGAACACCGCTGTGCGCGCCTCGGGGAACAGCTGCCGTACCTCCTCCTCGACCCGCTCGACACCGGGCCCGACCGGCACCAGCGAATCCGCGGCGCCGCAGGAGGGACAGTGTTTCGGCCGCGCCATGGTGAAGCCGGTCAGGTGGCAGATCAGGCGGCCGGTGTAGCGATGCTCGACCAGCCAGCTGTCGGTGTCCGGGGCCGTCAGCCTGTGCCCGCAGGCCCGGCACAGCACCACCGGCGCATAGCCGCGGCGGTTCAGGAACAGTAATGTCTGCTCGCCCCGCTGCAGGGTCTCGCCGATCGCCTCGCGCAGCGGCTGCGACAGCCAGGTCTGGGGATCGGGCGGGGTCTGGCGCAGATCCAGAAGCTTGATGTCCGGCAACACCGCCGCGCCGTGCCGCGCCTTCAGCTTCAGCCAGCCGTAGCGGCCCTGCTGCGCGTTCCAAAGCGTCTCCAGCGACGGAGTGGCTGAGGCGAGCACCACCGTGGCGCCCTCGATCCGCGCCCGCGCCACCGCCAGATCGCGCGCGTGATAGACCAGCCCCTCGTCCTGTTTGAACGAGCCGTCGTGCTCCTCGTCCACCACCAGCAGGCGCAGGTTGGCGTAGGGCAGGAACAGGGCGGATCGGGCTCCGACGACGATATTGCAGCGACCGGCCGCCACCGCCTCCCAGACCTGCCGCCGCCTCGGCGGGGCCACGCCCGAATGCCACTCGGCCGGCGCTGCGCCGAAGCGGCCGGCGATCCGCTCGATCAGCGCCTGCGTCAGGGCGATCTCGGGCAGCAGGATCAACACCTGCGCCGCGGACTCCGCCGCCAGCACCCGCGCCGCCGCCTCCAGATAGGCCTCGGTCTTGCCCGAGCCGGTGACCCCGTCCAGGAGGAAGGGCGCGAACCCGCCGCCCGCCGTCGCCTGCGCCAGCGCCTCAGCGGCCGCCGCCTGATCCAAATTGAGCGCCGCGGGCGCATGGCCGGGGTCGGGCGCGTCGAAACCGGCGACCGCTTCGATCTCGACCGTCTCGAGGACGCCCTCGTCCAGCAGACCCTTGACCACGCCGGACGAAACCCCGGCGGCCCGCGCCAGCTCCGCCCCGGGCATAGACCGGTTTCCCAGCGCGTCGAGAACTGCCGAACGCGCCGGCGTCAGCCTCGCCGGAGCCGTCTCCCCGACCCGTCGGACCCGCCGTTCGGGCCGGGGCCGCGGCGCGCGCAGGCCCTTGAGCGCCGCCGCCGCCATCTCGCCGGGCGGGCTCAGTGTCCACCTCGCAGCCCATTCGATGAAGTCCAGCGTACGTTCGGGCAGGCGCGGATCGTCCAGCAAATGATCGATCGCCTTGAGCCGCCGGTTGGAGCCCGTGGTCACGCGCACCTCGGCCACGACGCCCCGCACCAGTCTCGGTCCGAGCGGCACGGCGGCGTGGTCTCCGCGTACGACCTCCAGCCCCTCCGGAACCTCGTAGTCGAAGGCCTCGGGAACCGGCAGGGGTATGAGGACGCTGGCGACTTTCACCGCCCTGTCCGCTCCGCTAGAGAGACGCTCATGAAACTGTTCCTCGACACCGCCGACGTCGCCGTCATCAAGGACATGGTCCCCACCGGGCTCGTGGACGGCGTGACCACCAATCCCTCGCTGATCGCCAAGTCTGGTCGCAACATCGCCGAGGTCATCGCCGAGATTTGCGCCCTCGTCGAGGGGCCGATCTCCGCCGAGGCCGTGGCGACCGATTTTGAGACCATGGTGCGGGAGGGGGACAAGCTGGCCGCCATTGCACCGAACGTCGTGGTGAAGCTGCCGCTGACTTGGGACGGCCTGCGCGCCACCCGCGCCTTCGCCGACAAGGGAGTCCGCACCAACGTCACCCTCTGCTTCTCGGCGGCCCAAGCCATGCTGGCGGCCAAGGCGGGCGCGACCTTCGTTTCGCCCTTCGTCGGGCGGCTGGAAGACCACGGCGCCGACGGGATCGGCCTGCTCGAGGAGATCCGGGTGCTTTACGACACCCACGGCTTCGAGACCGAAATCCTCGCGGCGAGCCTGCGAAATCCCGGCCACGTCTCGGCCTCGGCCATTGCCGGCGCCGATGCGGCGACGATCCCGGCGGACGTTTTCAAGGCTCTGGTCAAGCACCCGTTAACCGACAAGGGGCTTGATGCTTTCCTGGCCGACTGGGGCAAGACCGGTCAGTCGATCCTGTAGTTGGCCTTGAGGAGAGGTTTGTGAGCGTTTCGCCTGACCTCTCGTCCAAGCCGGCGGAACCGCACTGGCCGGAGATCCGGGCGTGGCTGCAGGCCAATCCGCAAATCCTGCTGGATGACCGCTCCCTGCTGGAAGAGATCGGGCTCAAGCCGCATGGCCGCAACGTCGTGGAGTTCGGCCGCGCCGCCCTGACCAAGCTGGAAGAGGCCGCCGAGCGCGAGGCCGACGCCCGCAAGCGCATCGAGGCGGTCGCCCGCGCCAATTTCGCGGCCCAGACCCAGACCCACGTCGCGGCGCTGGACCTGATGGAGGCGCGCAACCCATCCGACCTCGCCCGCCGCCTTGATGCTGTGGCGCAGGGCCGTTTTGGCCTGTCCGGAGCCGCCATTGCGCTGGAGAAGCCCGGCGGCGTGCCGTTCGGCTGGCGCGGGCTGGAGCCCGGCGGCGTCGACGGCCTGCTCGGAGACCACGGTCTGACCTGGCTCGGCCCGAACTTCGACGGTCTGAGCCTGTTCGGCGCCGCGGAGCACGAGGTCAGGTCGGTCGCCCTGATCCGCATGGCGCCGCAGTTTCCCGGCTCCGACGCGCCGGCGCGCCACGCCATCTGCGCCTTCGGTTCGTCCGAGGACGACGGCTTCGCCCCGACCATGGGCTGCGAGCTGGTGGCCTTCATCGCGCGGGTGGTCGAACGGACGGCCGAACGATGGCCGATCCTGAACTAGCCCCTCCGGGGAGCCCGCCCCCCGGCAGCGAAGCCGCCCTCGCGGCTTGGCTGGAGCATCTGGCCCACGAGCGGCGCCTGTCGCGGAATACCCTTGAGGCTTACGGCCGCATTGGACGGCTGTATCTCGCCTTCCTCCAGCAGCACCGGGGCGGTCCCGTCACTCAGTCCGATCTCGGGGGCGTGACGGCGGCCGAGGTCCGAGCCCATCTGGCCAGCAGGCGTAGCGGATCCCGGCCGCTGGCGGCGCGGTCCATCAGCCAGACCCTGTCGGCGATCCGCGCCTTCCATGGCTGGCTGGACCGGCGCTGCGGCACGCCGACGCCCCAGCTGACTCTGGTGCGTGGTCCGCGGATCAAGGCCTCCCTTCCGCGCCCCGTCACAGAGGACCAGGCCCGGGGCTTGTTGCACGAGCCCGGGTCCGACCCGGACGCCGAACCGTGGGAAGCGCTGCGCGACCGGGCGGTGCTGACCCTGCTGTACGGTTGCGGCCTGCGGATTTCGGAGGGCCTCGCCCTCACTCTCGCCGACACGCCGTTGGCGGAAAGCCTGCGGGTCACGGGCAAGGGCGGGAAGGTCCGCATGGCGCCGGTCCTGCCCGCGGTAAGGTCGGCGGTCGACGCCTATGTGGCGGCCCAGCCGTTCCCGTTGGAGGCGGCGGACGCTGTCTTCCGCGCGCGCCGGGGCGGACCGTTGAGCCCGCGTCATGTGCAGGCGACGGTCCAGCGGCTTCGGGGGCGACTCGGCCTTCCCGCTTCAACCACCCCCCACGCCCTGCGCCACAGCTTTGCGACCCACCTGCTGGGCGCGGGCGCGGATTTGCGCTCGATCCAGGAACTGCTCGGCCACGCCAGCCTGTCG
>DASRWP010000017.1:0-2467 GCA_035654535.1 Brevundimonas sp. | reverse complement strand
CGGCGGCCATCGAGGCGGCGGACGAGATCGGCCTGGCCGTTGTGGCCACGACTGCGACGCTGGTGGCCGTGTTCGCGCCGACGGGCTTCATGCCGGGCGTTGTGGGCCAGTTCTTCAAGAGCTTCGCCATCGCCACCTGCGTCAGCGTCCGGGCCACCACCAGCGAGAAGGCGACCGACACGCAGGCCGCGAGGGCGAAGGCCTTGAAGAACTGCCCGATGATGCCGGGCATGAAGCCGACCGGGGCGAACACCGCGAGAATGGTGGCCGTTGTGGCGACCACGGCCAGCCCGATCTCGTCGGCCGCCTCCATCGAGGCGGCGTAGGGCGACTTTCCGTCCCGCATGTGCCGGACGATGTTCTCGATCTCCACGATCGCGTCATCGACGAGGATGCCGACCGTCAGCGACAGGGCCAGCAATGTGACCACGTTAAGCGACTGGTCCAGCGGCCCCAGAATCGCGAAGGCCGGGATCAGCGACAGCGGCATCGCCATGGCCGTGATGAAGGTCGCCCGCCAGTCGCGCAGGAAGATGTAGACGACGACCACGGCGAGGAAGGCCCCGAGCAGGAGCGCCTCCAGTGACGCGTGGTAGCTCTCCTCGATGTACTCGACGCTGGCCGTGACCTGCTCGATCGTGAGCTCCGGATGGGCCTCGTCGATTTCGGCGACGCGCTCGCGAACCCGCTCCGCGACCTTGACCTCGCTGGCGCTGCGCGACCGCAGGAAGTTGAAGGTGACCGCCTCCTGTCCATTGTATCGCGCGAGACGGCGGGGCTCGCTCCAGTGGTCGGTGACCGAGCCGAGATCACCCAGCCGGACGGATTGCCCATTGCCCAACGGGACGAGGGTCTGGCGCAGCTGTTCGATCGAGCCGGCCGCGCCGAGGGTGCGGATCGACCGCTCCGAACCCGAGACCGTGATCCGCCCGCCCGGCAGGTCGCTGTTGACGGCGGTGAGGGCCTGGCTGACGGAAGCGGCCGTGAGGCCATAGGACCCCAGCCGGTCGGGATCGAGCTCCACCCGGATTTCGCGGTCCACGCCGCCCGAACGGTTGACCTCGCCCACGCCGCCGATCGACAGCAGCTCGCGGCTGACCTCGTTGTCGATGAACCAGCTCAACTCCTCCGGCGTCATCGTGGACGAGCGCACCACCCAGGTGATCAGGGCGTCGCCAGTGATGTCGATGCGCTGGACGCTCGGTTCCTGCATGTCCTGCGGCAGGTCGGCGCGCAGGCCGCTCATGGCGTTGCGGACGTCGTTGGTGGCCCGCTCCGTGTCGGTGCCCAGCTCGAACTCGATCGTCGTCGAGGATGCGCCGTCGGTGATCTGCGAATTGATGTGCCGCACGCCCGACAGGCCGGACAGCGAGTCCTCGATCAGCCGCGTGACCTGCACCTCCATCTCGCTGGGGGCCGCGCCGGGCCGACCGGCGAAGACGTTGACCAGCGGGAAATCGATGTCGGGATTGTTGTTGATCCGCATCCCCATGAAGCCGTTGACGCCTGCGAGCGTCAGCAGCACGAACATCAGGATGATCGGGATCGGGTTCCGGATCGACCAGGACGACAGGTTCTTCATTGTCGGGGCCTACTTCTTCGCCGCGGCAGCGGGCGCGCGGACGGCCGGAGCCGGGGCGGGCGCAGCAGCGGCAGGCCGGGCGGCGGCGACGGTGACCCGGTCGCCTTCGCCGAGGAAGCCGGCCCCCTCGACGACCACACGCACACCGGCCTCAAGGCCTGTGACGGCGCTGCGATCGGCGGTGCGCGACAGCACGACCACGGGCCTGAAGCGGGCGCGCCCGTCCGTGCCCAGGACGAACACGCCCGCCCGGTTCTCGCGGTACAGGACAGAGGCGGTGGGAACGGTCACGGCGGGCTGGGCCCCGACCTGAATCCGGGCGCGAGCGAACATCCCGGGGCGGAAGGCTCCGCCGCGCACGGCGATACGGGCCACGCCGAGGCGGGTCTGCGCATCGACCTCGGGCGTCACGATCCGGACGGTTCCGGTGGTCTCGCCGACCTGATCGGACGACACGGTCGCGCTCTGACCCGACCGGACCAGCCCCAGCTTGGTCTCCGGCACCTGGGCGTCCAGCTCCAGTCGCCCGTCGCGGACGATGCGGAACAGCTCGGTCCCGGCGCCGACGATCTGGCCGCGCGTGACGCTCCGGCTGATGACCAGACCCGATACCGGCGCCCGGACGGTGGCCTGCGCCAGCCGGGTCCGGGTTTCGGACAGCGACGCCTGGGCCGCCGCGACGTTGGCGCTGCTGGCGCGCTGGTTGGCGAGCGCGGTGTCCAGCGACGCCTGACTGAGGAAGCCGCGCTCCTTCAACTCCTGCGCGCGGCCGAGGGCCGCCTGATCGCGGGCGGCGTTCGCGTCCGCCGTCTGCACCGCCGCCTGCTGCTGACGGAGCTGTGCACGCAACAGGGCGTCATTCATCTGCACCAGAGGCTGTCCCTG
>DASRWP010000016.1:0-8886 GCA_035654535.1 Brevundimonas sp. | reverse complement strand
GTAGCGGGTGGTCTTGCCCTGATCGCAGGCGCGGGCGACGGCGTAGACGTAGGCGCGGGCGCTGTTCAGGGCCACGTACATATCGGCGACCTTGGCCTGCATCAGCTGGAAGCTGCCGATCGGTTTTCCGAACTGTTTGCGTTCGCGGAGGTAGGGCAGGACGACGTCCAGCGCCGCCTGCATGATGCCAAGGGGACCGGCCGCCAGCACCGCGCGTTCATAGTCCAGGCCGCTCATCAGCACCCCTGCGCCGCCGCCGACCGGGCCCATGACGTTCTCTTCCGGAACCTCGCAGTCCTCGAACACCAGTTCGGCGGTGTCCGAGCCGCGCATGCCCATCTTGTCCAGCTTCTTCGAGACGCTGAACCCCTTCATGCCCTTCTCGATCAGGAAGGCCGTGACGCCGCCGTTGCCCTCACCGGTGCGCGCATAGACCACGAGGGTCTCGGCGTGCGGGGCGTTGGTGATCCAGAATTTCGTGCCGTTCAGGACGTAGCGGTCGCCTTCCTTGCGGGCCTGGGTGCGCATCGACATCACGTCGGAGCCGGACCCGGCCTCGGACATCGCCAACGAGCCGACGTGCTCGCCCGAGATCAGCTTGGGCAGATATTTGCGCTTCTGCTCTTCCGTGCCCCAGCGGCGGATTTGATTGACGCACAGGTTCGAGTGGGCCCCGTAGGCCAGCCCGATGGAAGCCGAAGCGCGGGACACCTCTTCCATGGCCACGACGTGCTCGAGGTAACCGAGGCCGAGGCCGCCGTGTTCCTCCTCGACCGTGATCCCGTGCAGGCCCAACTCGCCCATTTCGGGCCATAGCTCACGCCGGAACTCGTTCTTCTCGTCGATCTCCGCCGCGTGCGGGGCCAGACGGTCGGCGGCCCAGCGGGCGGTGGTTTCACGGATGGCGTCGGCGTTTTCACCGAGGCCGAATTCCATCGATTGGGGCGCGTTGGGGATGCTCATGACGGCGGCGTAGCATCGCCCGCGGTCCGCGCAAAGTCAGTCCGGCCTGCCCCACCGAACATAGAGGTTCCACGACGACACCCCGACGCAGATCACGCCGATCAGGGCGAGCGCCCAGGCCAGCACCATGGTCTCGCCGAGCGGCGATATCTGTTCCAGCGCCAGCCGGAACGCGGCGGCGGCGCCGCCGCAGGCGGCCAGCCCCGCGGCTCCGATAATCAGGAAGGGCCCGGCCCCGCTGCGGTCGGCGCTCCGCCCCGGCGTTGCTTCGGCCTCGTGCCGAAGGACGGCGGCTACGGGCTCGGGCGTATCCGGCGCCGGGGCCTCAACGCCGTCAGGCGTTTCCGACCCCGCTTCGAGGGGCTCGACCGCCGCCTCCGGCGCCGGGGACGGCTCGCCGCGGGCTTCCGGAAATCCCGGCAACGGTCCGACCGGCGCCGCCGCGTAGGGGGCATAGCGAAGCAGATCACGCTCGGATGCGGCCGTCGCCGGCTCGGCCCCGGTGTCGACAGCCGGGAAGGGCGCGACACTCATGGCGGAAAGCGGATGCTCCCCGAGCAGGACCGCGACCGCCGTGGCGCGCGCGTCAGGTTCCGCGGGCTGGGCCGGGAAGGGCAGGGGCGCCGCCATCAAGTCTGAAAGCAGGACGGACGAGGCCGGGTCGGCGTTAAAGAGCGTCCGCTCAGCAGCCCGCCGGCGCAACCGGTCCTCGGGCGCCGGCTGAACCGGCCATCCCAGAAGCGCGTCCGCGGCGAGCGTCGGCTGCCTCTCCCTCAGGCGCTGGAACACGTCCGAAGATCGGAAACGCTCGATTCCCACCGAGACGGCGAAGCTTGCGAGGGCGTCGAACTGGTGCTGGTTCAGACCGCCGGGCGAGCCGTCGTTAAGCGCCTTCACTACGGGCAGCAGGTCATACTGGAGCAGGAGTTCCGCGTCGGCTTCCGTGACGGTCAGCCCTTCCCGCGCAGAGGCGGTGTGTCCGTAACCGATGACCCAGCCGCCGCCGGCGCCGCGTACGGCGCGCGGACGGAAGCCCTCGAACCCCTTGATCAGGGCGAGACCCTCGCGGGAGACCTTCATGCGTGGCGTGGGCGCGTCGGACACGGATTGACCCAAATCGAGACGGGCGTGCTCGCCCGCAAGGAGAGCCAGCAAGGCCCGGGCCGGACTAGAGCAGAACGAGCGTGGCCAGCCCCAGGAATATCAGGAAACCGAAGAAGTCCGTCGTCGCGGTCACGAACACCGCCGAGGACACGGCCGGGTCGAACTTCAGCCGCGACAGCGTCAGAGGCGTCAGCACCCCCACCGTCGCCGCGACGACGAGATTGAGCACCATCGAAAGGGCGATCACGGCCCCGATACGCCAGTCGCCCGACCACAGGCCGGCCGCGCAACCGATCAGGGGCGCGAGCACCAGACCGTTAGCCAGCCCGACCACCAGCTCCCGCCGGAAGGTGCGCGGAGCGTTCGAGCTGTTCAATTCGCGCGTAGCCAGCGCGCGCACGGTGACGGTCAGGGCCTGGGTTCCGGCGTTGCCGCCGATGGCGGAGACGATCGGCATCAGCACCGCCAGGGCCACGATCTGCTCGATAGTGGCGCCGAAGAAGGCGATCACACTGGCGCCCAACATCGCTGTCGCCAGATTGATCGCCAGCCACGGCACGCGGCCGCGAACGATCTCGGCCACCGACGAACCGCGATCCTCGTCGCTGACGCCGGCAAGGCGCAGGATGTCCTCGCGGTTCTCTTCCTGAATGATGTTGACGATGTCGTCGACGGTGATCTGGCCGACCAGCCGCCCGGCGGTGTCGATGACCGGCGCCGAGATCAGGTGGTATTTCTCGAAGATGTAGGCGACCTCTTCCTGATCCTGATCGACCGCGATCTCGTTGACCGGCTCCATCAGATCGGCAAGGGCCGCGGCGCGAGGCGCGCGCAGCAACCGGCTGATGGCGATGCCGCCGACGGGCCGGTTGACCGGATCGACCACATAGATGTCGAAAAACAGCTCCGGCAGATCCTCGCCCTGCTTGCGGATGTGGTCGATGGTGTCGCCGACGTTCCAGAACTCGGGCGCGGCCATGACCTCGCGCTGCATCAGGCGGCCGGCGGAGTCCTCGGCGTAGCCCAGCGAGTTCTCGATGGCGGCGCGGTCGACCTCTGGCATGGCCGCCAGCACGCGCTCGCGCTGATCGTCCTCCAGATCCTCCACGACCGCAGCCGCGTCGTCCGAGTCCAGCTCCTGCAGGGCTTCGGCGAGGATGAGGTGGGGCACCCGCTCGAGCACCTCCTCGCGGATCCCGTCGTCCAGCTCGGGGAGCGTGTCGGCCAGCAATTCCGGCGGCAGCCAAAGCACGACCACAGCGCGGTGCTCGGCGGTCAGGAAGCCCATCAGGTCGGCGACGTCGGCCGGATGGAGGTCTTCCAGCAGGGAGCGGAGCTTGTCGCCGTCGCCGGCGTCCGAGGCGTCCACCACCTTCTCGACGAAGGCCGCGGTCAGGACATAGTCCTCGTCGAGCGCGTCGTGGTCGATATCAGGATCGAGGGAGGGGGGCAGGGGGGCGGTTGCGGTGGTGCTCACGCTCGGCCTCCCCTGTCTGTTCAGTCAGCTATAAGCCGTGGACAACCCTGCTAAAAACGATGGTGCGGTCGAGAAGACTCGAACTTCCACTCCGGTTAGGGAACAGCGACCTCAACGCTGCGCGTCTACCAATTCCGCCACGACCGCTCGCATCGGAGCGGGGCTGATAGCGGACGGAAGGGCGGAAGGGAAGGGGGCGTTTAAGGCAGCAGGCAGAAGGCAGCGGGCAGCAGGTCAGCGCGGTGGGGTCGCTTGGACCCGGTCGATCAAACCGTGGAGCATTCTGCCGACTTCTTCGCTTTGCTGGATGAGTGGTCCGGCAACGTCAGAACCAGCCAGACCAATCCGCTCGGCGAGCATTAGGTGCGTCTCCAGTTCCTTCAGAGAGCCGCGAGCGCTCCTCAGAAAGTTCAGATGGCTTTGCTTGCTGGCTCGGCCATACCCCTCCGCAATATTCGCCGCCACGGACACCGCGGCTCTGCGACTTTGAGAGGTCAGCCCGAAGAGTCCTCGCGTGGAAAGTTCCGAGTAAGCGCGTAGGTGGCGACCGCGACATCCATCGCCCGCTGCCAAACGACCAAGTCACGGTAGCTGCGGATTTGCGACATTCTGGCCTCCACCAAAGACTGATACCATCTTAGGTGAAGAAACTATACAACTTTTGCCTGCTGCCTGCTGCCTGCTGCCTGCTGGCTGCTGCTGGTGCCTAAGCCGCCCCGGCCATGAAGTCGTAGACATCGGCTGCCCGCGTCACGGTGATGGCGATCCGATCCTCACGGATTTCGATCTCGCCGCGAGCCACGGGGTAGTTGTTGGCGAGGATCCAGACCTCGTCATGCTCGGAGGCGTCAAGCGGGATCACCGCCCCGCGGCCCATCCGCAGAAGCTGGTTCATCGGCAGCACCGACCGCCCCAGGACGACCGAGATCTCGACTTCAACGGCTTCGATCTGGCTCATGGGGGACTCGGATACTGATACTGACGGCGCGATCTGGACTTGCATGGCGCTCCCGACCCCCACATTGGGGGCGTATGCTTTCCCAAGCCTTAAGCGAGACCGTAGCGAAGCTGGTCCGAAAGGACGGGCGGCCGGCTGAATGGGCGGTGTCGGCGGGCTACGTCGCCTATGAAGCGGCGGTGGCTGCTATGGAGGCGCGGGCCGCGGCGATCGCGGCGGGCGAGGCGGGCGAGCTGATCTGGCTGCTGGAGCATCCGCCGCTATACTCGGCCGGCGTCTCGTCGAAGGCCGCCGATCTGATCGACGCCGACCGCTTTCCGGTGCATCGCACGGGACGAGGCGGGCAATTCACCTATCACGGCCCGGGTCAGCGCGTGGCCTATGTGATGCTGGACCTGAACGCGCGCGGACGCGACGTACGCGCCTTCGTCCGGGGGCTGGAGCAATGGATGATCGCCGCGCTGGGCGCCTTCGGCGTCCCCGCGGACGTGCGCGAAGGTCGGGTCGGCGTCTGGGTCGAACGGAAGGGCCCGGGCTGGTCGCGCGAGGACAAGATCGCCGCCATCGGGGTCAAGGTCCGCAAGTGGGTCAGCTTCCACGGCGTCAGCCTCAACGTCGAGCCCGATCTCGACCACTTCAGCGGCATCGTCCCCTGCGGGATCGCGGAGCATGGGGTCACGAGCCTGGTGGATCTGGGGGTGCTGGCCACAATGGACGAGGCTGATGCGGCATTGAAAACGGCGTTTGAGGCGGTGTTCGGGGCGACGGTCCCAGCTGCTCCGCCGATTGGGGGTTAGGCGCGGCGGGCTCCAATGGCATCTTAACTCGGGCGCCCTAAGCTCGCCGTTCGCAGAGATTCGCCAGGACCATCGCTTGAGCCCGCTCCCGCAGTCAGTTCCGGTCCAGAACGCTGACGCGCTTGATATCGGCGCCTTCTTCGAAGTGTCGCTGGACATGCTGTGCATCCGCGACCTCGAGGGAAGGTTCGCGCGTCTCAGCCCGTCGTGGGAGCAGGTGCTGGGATACCCGCTGGCGGAACTTGAAGGTTCTCCCTTGCTGCCTCTTGTTCATCCGGACGATGTCGAGGCCACCGCGGCGCACATGCACCGTCTGAACGTTGTCGAGGAGTCAGGGGAGGTCATCGGCTTCGTCAACCGTTATCGCCATCGCGACGGCGGCTACCGTCAGCTGGAGTGGCGGGCCCGCCGCAGAGGCTCCCGAATCTACGCTGTGGCCCGCGACGTGACCGACCGCGAAGCTGCACGGGCGGAGTTGGTTGCGGCCAAGCAGGCCGCAGAGGTCGCCAATCAGGCGAAAACCGATTTCCTCGCCAACATGAGCCATGAAATCCGGACGCCGCTGAATGGCGTCATCGGTCTGGTTGGTGTCCTCGCGCAAGGTGACCTGACAACGGAACAGCGCGAACTCGTCGCCTTGATCGACCAGTCCGGCGTGACGCTGGAGCGGCTGGTCTCGGACATCCTTGATCTCGCCAAGATCGAGGCCGGCCATCTGGAGTTCTCCATAGGCGACATGGATCTGGAGCGGGAGCTGGACGGCGTCATCGAGACCGCTCGCGTGAAGGCTGAAGGCAAGGGCCTCGCCTTTCGCGTCGAGCGGGGCCCGGGCGCGCGGGGCGATTTTCTGGGCGACGCGACACGGATCCGTCAGGTGCTGACCAATCTGCTGTCAAACGCGGTAAAGTTCACGACCGAGGGAACGGTCTCGGTCTCAATCGAGGTCTTTGACGACGTCCCCTCGCCGGGCGAGGCTCTTTTGAAGCTGACCGTGCGGGACACGGGATTGGGCTTCGACGCCGCCGCGGGTGAAAGCCTGTTCCAGCGTTTCAGCCAAGCCGACAACACTATCACCCGAAGATTCGGCGGCACGGGGCTGGGCCTTTCCATCTGCCAGTCGCTTGTCGACATCATGGGGGGCGAAATCACAGCTCAGTCGGCGGCGGGGCAGGGAAGCTGCTTTACCGTCTCCCTGCCGCTCTCGCGGACCCGCCCGCTCGGGGCCCATGACGCCGCAAAGGACGCAGAGCAGGGGAAGGCCGCCAGAACGACGCCCGTGCCTGCCCCTGCGCAGACCCCGCCAGGCTCGTCAGCACTGCGGGTGCTGCTGGCGGAGGATCATCCCGTCAACCAACGGGTTGTCCAGGCCATCCTGGCCGGCGGCGGGATAGAGGTCGTGACGGTTGATGACGGGGCCCGGGCGGTCTCGGCCTGCGCCGCCGAGGCCTTCGACGTCATCCTGATGGACATGCAGATGCCGGTGATGGACGGGCTCGCGGCCACTCGCGCGATCCGCCTCGCCGAAGGCGTCGGCTGTCGACGGACGCCGGTGATCATGCTCAGCGCCAACGCCATGGCCGAGCATCGACTCCAGGCCTTGGAGGCGGGCGCGGACCTTCACCTTCCCAAACCCGTGACCCCGGCCGCGCTGCTGGGCGCGATCGATAGCCTCCTCGAATCGCACCCCACCCTCGCCGTAGCGAGTTAGGCGGCGGCCGCTTCCAACGATGCGTTGACGGCCGCGGCGAGTTCGGCGATCCGGAAAGGCTTTCGCAGCACGTTCTCGGGCTCCATCACCGCTTCTACCGCGGCCATGTCCGCGAAACCGGTGGAGAGGATGATCCTCTGGCTCGGGAACCGCTCGCGCACCTTCTGGATGACGTCGACCCCCGTCAGGCCCGGCATCGCATAGTCCACGATCAGGAGGGCCGGGCAAGTGTCGTTCAGCCGCGCCAGAGCTTCGCGCCCGCCGGCGGCCTGATCGACCTCGTATCCGAGCGTCTCGAGGCATTCGACGATGAAGCGTCGGACGCCGTCGTCATCGTCAACGACCAGAATCCGATCCTTCGAGCCCTCCCTCGCCAGATTGAGGTGTGCTTCGGGCGCGTCGGACCGGGCCGTCTCGGCCGTGACCGGCAGCCATATTTCAACGACCGAACCCTCGCCTTCGACGCTGTGGATGCGGACTGTCCCCCCCGATTGCCGGGCGATGCCGTAGACCTGGCTCAGACCCAGCCCGGTGCCCTTGCCGACTGCCTTGGTGGTGAAGAAGGGGTCGAACACCTTCTCGATCAGCGCTTTGGGTATGCCCTGACCGGTGTCGGTCACCGCGATTACGACAGACCCCCGGTCAGCGCCCCCGCCGTCAGTCTGTCGAACATCCGTGGCGATCGTCAGGGCTCCTCCGTCGGGCATGGCGTCTCGCGCGTTGATCGCCAGGTTGAGGATGGCCAACTCCAGCTGGTTGGCGTCCGCCATCGCCCATGCCCGGGAGTCGCCGAGCCGGGTCTCGATCCGGATCTGGCTGCCGATGGTGCGGGCAAGCAGATCCTTCATGCCGTCGACCAGTCCGTTCACGTCGACTGGCTTCAGGGTCAGGCTTTGCGTCCGGGAGAAGGCGAGCAGCTGCTGCGTCAGCTTGGCCGCCCGATCCGCCGCCTGGCGGGCGTATTCGCTCAGCCGCAGGGTGCGTTCGTCTCTGGACCGCCCCTGAATTAGTTCGAGATTGCCGTAAATGACGGTGAGCAGGTTGTTGAAGTCGTGGGCGATGCCGCCCGTCAGCTGGCCGACGGCCTCCATTTTCTGGGACTGGACCAGCGCAGCCTGCACCCGCTCGCGCTCCGCCACTTCCTGCATCAACTGGTTGTTGGCGTTGGACAGCGCCTCGGTCCGCTCGAGAATGCGGGATTCGAGCGAGCCGTTCAGGGCCCTGAGATCTTCCTCGGCCTGCTTCAGATCCTCGAGCCGGCGCCGCGCTTCATACTGGCGCTTGCGCCCCCGGAAGGCGGAGGCGACGGCGCTGACCAGCGTGTCGCCGTGGACGGGGCGCTCGAGCACCACGACGTTGCCGAGCTGTTCAAGGATCTGGGCGGCGTCGCGCGGGCGGGCGCCGGACCGCTTGGTCGCCATGACGATGAAGGGAAAGTCGGACCAGGCGGGCTGCGCCGCCAGCCAGTCCACCAGCGCTCCGCGGTCCGTGTCCGACAGCGATTCCTCGGTCACGACCGCCATGGCGGCGCCACGACTCAGCTCGTCTGCCAGCATCTGCGCACTGTCGCAGACGACGCAGGCGTGGTCCTGCTTCGCCAGAATGCGCTCGACCACCTGGGCGTCCCGACCGCGGAGAGCCAGGATGAGAACGCGGCTCTCAGCCATCTAGCCCTCGGCCGCCGCGGGCTCGGCGGACATCATCGGAGTCCTGCCACGGTAGTTCGGAAGGCCGGTCAGAACCCCCTCGAAGTCGGCGAGTGGATTGCCGATCTTCGCCCCCTCGCCCGTAAGCAGGAACTCACGAATGCTGGTCTCGTGATCGGTAGTCCGGCTCTTGATGACCGAA
The DNA here is from genome assembly GCA_035654535.1 of Brevundimonas sp. GTDB lineage: Bacteria > Pseudomonadota > Alphaproteobacteria > Caulobacterales > Caulobacteraceae > Brevundimonas. Next base: position 31 of record DASRWP010000016.1, on the reverse strand, counting down.
ACAGCCTTCAGCACCTGGCGGGGCCAGGTGC
>DASRWP010000015.1:0-5268 GCA_035654535.1 Brevundimonas sp. | reverse complement strand
AGGAGAAGTCGCAGTCCTTTCGGCCCAGAAGCGCACGCGGCAGGTCGAAGCGCTCGCCGTTGCCGGAAGCGGCGAGCGCTTCGAGGGCCGGTCCGCCCGGGTAACCGAGACCGAGCGCCTTGGCGATCTTGTCGAAGGCTTCGCCCGCCGCATCATCAATGGTCGTGCCCAGGCGGGTCATATCGCCGACGCCGCGGACCTCCAGCAACTGGCAATGGCCGCCCGAGACCAGCAGCAGCAGGAAAGGATAATCGACGTTCACGCCCAGACGCGCCGAGACTGCGTGACCCTCCAGATGATTGACGGCGACCAGCGGCAGATCGCGCGCCAGGGCCACGGCCTTGCCGTATCCAAGGCCGACCATGACGCCGCCGACCAGTCCGGGGCCGGCGGTGGCGGCCACTCCGTCCAGCTCGTCCCACCCCAGCCCGCTCTCCGTCATGGCCCGGCGGACCACGCCGTCGATCATCTCCACGTGACTGCGGGCGGCGATCTCCGGCACGACCCCGCCGTAGGCCGCATGGTCGTCGGTCTGGCTGTGGACCACAGAAGACAGAACCGCTGCCGCGCCGTCCGGCGACAGGCGCACCACCACCGCCGCCGCGGTCTCGTCGCAGCTGGTCTCGACGCCCAGCATGGTCAGGTCGCCGCGCCGGCCGCCGGTTGCCCCTGTCCCATCGCTGCTATAGTCGGCGGGCCTGTTCATCGGGTCGAGGTAGCGACCCCGTTCTTCCGGCGCAACGACTCTCATGGCCCACCTCGTCCGCATAGGCACGCGCCGTTCCAGACTGGCGATGACCCAGTCGGGCATGATGCAGCGCGCCATCGGCAAGGCCCTCGGTGTCGCCGACGCCGATCTGGCGGAGGCCGTGCCGCTGGTCGAGATCATCACGACCGGCGACCGCATCCAGGACCGCAGGCTGATGGAAATCGGCGGCAAGGCGCTGTTCACCAAGGAGATCGAGGAGGCACTGATGGACGGGCGGATCGATGTCGCCGTGCACTCGATGAAGGATGTCCCCGCAGAGGCCCCGCATGGTCTGTGCATCGCGGCCGTGCCCGAACGCGAGGACGCCCGCGACGCCTTCGTCAGTGAGGCTTTCGCCACCTTCGCCGATCTTCCGGCGGGCGCGCGCCTCGGAACGGCCTCGCTGCGGCGGCAGGCGCAGGCGCTTGCGCTGAGGCCCGACCTGAACATCGAGATGCTGCGCGGCAATGTGGACACCCGGTTGCGCAAACTGTCGGACGGAGCCTTCGACGCCATCCTGCTGGCGGTCTCGGGACTGAACCGGCTCGGCTTCGAAAGGGTGATCCGCGAGCGCCTGTCCTTCGACGACTTTCTGCCCGCGCCTGGGCAGGGCGCTCTGGCGCTCCAGACACGGGATGAGGACGCAGGCGCAGCGTGGGTTGTGGCCCTTGACCACCCGTCTACCGCCACGGCCGTCGCCGCCGAGCGCGGGGCCATGTCGGCGCTGGAAGGGTCGTGCCGGACCGCGATCGGAGCCCATGCGGACATAACGGACGGCCGGCTGCGGCTGACAACAGAAATGCTGGCCCCCGACGGCTCGGCGCGTTGGCGCAGGGCGGGCGAGATGTCGGTCGGGGAAGACGCCGCCGCCGAGGCCGACACGCTCGGCCGCCGCCTCGGCGGAGAGGTCCGTGACGCCGCCGGAGACCAGAGGGTCACGCCCTGAGCGCCGGTCCGCGGGTCTGGGTGACACGCGCCATGCCCGGAGCAGGCGAGACCGCGGGCCGGCTCCGTTCGCTCGGCTACGACCCGGTTGTCGCCCCGCTGCTGAGGATTCGGCCCGTCCCTCAACCGACGCCCGACCTCGACGGCGTGGCGGCGCTCGTCTTCACCAGCCGCAACGGCGTCGCCGCCTTCGCCAGCCTGTGCGGCGGCGGCCGCTCGCTGCCGGTCTTCACAGTCGGCGCGGCGACGGCGGAGGCGGCGCGGGCGGCAGGCTTCGCCTCGGTTCGATCCGCCGACGGCGACCTTGCGGACCTCGCCCGGCTGCTGGAGCGGGAAGGCCCCGCCGGAGGCCGCGTGCTCGCCCCCGGCGCGGTCGAGCCGGCGGGCGACCTCGCCGCTCTGACGCCCACATTGATGACCCTGAAGCGCCTCCCGGTTTATGAGGCGGTCGCGACCGGGGTCGCATCGCCCCATGCTTTCGAGGCCGTTCTGCTCCACTCGCCCCGCGCGGGGCGGATGCTGGCTGACCGGGGACCCTTCGCCGGTGGAACGGCGGTGGCGATCTCGGTCGCGGCTGCGGAGGCGCTCGGGGGTGACCTTGGACTCGAAATCCGGGTCGCGACCCGGCCCGACGAGCCCGCGCTGCTCGCGGCGCTTGGCAAGGCCGTCCCCCCCGTATAAAGAGCGCCTCGCGCATGGGCCCCGCCCGCCGCGCCAAGGCCGCTTTAGCTCAGCTGGTAGAGCATCGCATTCGTAATGCGGGGGTCAGGTGTTCGAGTCACCTAAGCGGCACCACCACTCTAATGACACATAAGCTAGGAAGTCGGAGGGCGAGCGCCGGAAGCGCCATCGAGCTGGGAAGCCGCGTGGGTCCCAACTGGGTGTGCCTTTCGTCCGCTGCTGACCAACACGGCCTTGAGGAGCGCCAGCCTTGGCGGCCAAGGCCATGGCCGTCCCGGATGCGGTGATGAGCCCCGCAACCGACCGGCTGCGGGGCTTTGGGTTCAGGCAGCGCCGCGAACTGAGCGGCGACGATCACGGGTTTCGAGGGCCTCGATGGCTCCCGTTGCTTCTGTGTTCGCAATCTTTCCCAAGGCGACCTGACCCCTCAGATAGACCGGCAGCTTCAGCGGGATATATTCGTCACGCAGCCAGCGGCGGAATGCTGGCAAAGCGTCCTCTGGGTAACAGAGCGGCGTCTGAGGGTTCGACAACGACTGGCTGTAATAGGCCGGATAGCGGTGCTGGTAGCGCGCCCGATCGCCGAACTTCTCCTGCAAGCCGTTTTTGATCCAGTACTTCGACCAGTGCTGCCCCACGCTAATGTCGAGGATGATTGTCAGGCCGGGGTTAATCCCGCCACGAATGAAGGAGGCGTAGACGTCGGCGGTCTCCCGAAAGATGCAGAAAAAGCCGAGCGGAACTTGATCGCTGACGAGGTCGAGCCGGTCGTTAAAGATGCGCCACGACCGCTCCGTTTGGCCCACGCCGGTCATCCATTCGACAACCCACTTGGACACCAGAACGGCGAAGCGGGGCGAAGCCCATTGTGCGAGGTGGGTCGCAACCTGCGGGTGAACCCACGTTCCGCGATGCTCATTTGGGCCGGCGGTGATGCTGGAGATCAGCTGGTCTATGGGAATTCCCATAGACCCTCCCAGTTCGGCCAGAAACTCCTGCGTCGTCTTCGCGCGGCTGTAGTCCGCGAACAGCTTGCCCGAGGCTTTACACATAGCCGTGGCGTTGATGTAGCCGTCTTTGGCTCGCTGCGCGATGATCTCGCCGCGGTAGTCATGCGGGATAAGGTCCAGCCGGGGCTGGACAGAAGGAAGAGACGGATTCATAGGTAGGTCACCTGCTGCAGTGCCCTCGCGGGCGTTGTGGAAGAGGACCGGGCGGAGGGGCGGTTTTCGAAGAGCAACCCCTCCGCTCGGTGTCGGGCCCGAACCACATCATCTAGTGGCGACGCATTGTTCGGCGACCCGCATATGGGGCGCAGATGGCTAGCGAACCGTCAACGGGCTTGACGGTCACTTTCTGTCCAAATCGTGAACATCACCGGGGAGGAGCCTGTGGACAGGTGCCGAGACACCCCCTTTCCGTGATGCGGGCGTGACGTTTCGCCGGGACGGCGGCCAAGAGACCAAGGTCGTAGCCTCGTTACGGCACCCGGCGGAACGGCAGATCCCAAGGGGCCCCGATGATGAGTGCGCCGAGAAGGCGTGCGGCCGCCTCAGGCGAAGGTGCCGTAGCTCCAGTGGCCGGCCGCTGCTTGCGCAAGTCCATCAGGAGCGCAGACCGCGGTATCTTATATGAAGGAAGCCAAGGCCTGAACGGTCGCCTCGACTAATCGGGTCGGACTTACCCCGGGACCTACTTGTCCTGGAGGCATGCCTTCACCGCGGCAAACCTAAGAAGACCCACGCCTTTCGCCCCGATCACTAGAGCCCTCGCGGGCACCCCGAGCCGTCGCGACGAAAGTTGCGGCGGCTTTTTCACGTCCACATTTGGAGACTAAATCATGAGGTCCATAACCGACCGAGACGCGGTCACAGCTGCTCTCACAGACGCCACCCTCGACCCCGAACTGCGTGCCCTGATTGGCCTCCGCGTCTGGCAGGTTGACACCGACCGCCGCCGGCCGCTCGGCGACATTCTTCAGATCGTCGTCGTCCAGCCCGGCGATTCGGCCGAGGTCATCCATGACGCTGTCGGCTTCAAGCTATGTTGGGACCAAGCCGATCAGCCGGGCTGGGAGTGGTTTAACGACCACGGCTCATGGTTCGAGCTGGCCTACGTGCTGACGGATGACTGGGGGCTTTTGGTCTATGTCGCTGACCATCCCGACACCAACGGCGCCCTGCTGTTCAACTGCCGGGGCGTCGCCAATCGGCCGCCTGGTCACGAGAACAAATCATGAACGCACGTCGGGGCCCTCGGCCTCGACCCTGCCTAAAGGTGGGCAACTGAAAAACTGAAAATCTGCGGTTCTGAACCGCCATTCAAGCCATCCCAACCGCCCGCGCACCGTCGCGGGCTCTTTCAATTCTGGAGAACCGACATGTTTATAATTACCGGCCGCGCTTCATTGGCGGGCGTACTAGACGACCCTGACCTCGACCTCGATCTGCGCGTTCTGCTCGGACTGCGCGCCCGGTACCTGAGCGACGACACCAAGCTCTTCGTCGTCCAGGCGGGGGACACGCCACAGGTCATCAACAAAGCCCTTCAGTTCGACATCACAGGGGACGAAGCCGAAGAACCCAGCTTCAAGTGGGTCGTGGATCATGGCCGGTGGTTCGAGATCCTCTACCACCGTGGCGAAGGGCAGAAACGCATCCTCGTCGAGAACCACCCCGGCACCGAGCTCGGTATTCACTACCTGTGTCTGTCGCACTTCTGGCCAGACGACGCCGGGGTCGACCAATGAGCAAGGTCGTTGGTCTCCTGAGTCTGTCAATCGTCCTAGCCATCATCAAGGCGGCTCTGACTGCGCTGGTCGTGGCGATGATGCTGGCCCTGTTATGGGCGTTCATCACGCGACCGAGGGAGACGATCGTGTTCGTGGTCGTCTG
>DASRWP010000014.1:0-1906 GCA_035654535.1 Brevundimonas sp. | reverse complement strand
CGATCCGGCTGGCGGGGCGGACCGCGCCCCGACACAGGCGGCGGGCGGCGCGCTCGACCCGCGCGTCGAAGGCGTCGGCGCCTGTCGCGCTGGCGAGGTCCAGATCGCCCCAAACGATCCGGGCGTCTCCGGCGAAGGCGGCGCCCCCGGCGGCGAGACTGAGGGCGGCGGCGAGAACGGCGAGGGTCTTCATGGCGAACTCCTGAAAAGGTCCCGTCGCCCTGGTCGGCGACGGTCAGGAGATACGGCCGAGCTGTTTCAGCCCCGTGTGACGACAGCGGCCAAATCGAGACCCCGGATGAATTCGCGGAAAGCTGAACGGTGATCAGTCTTTCGGGCGCCAGCGGCGGGGTCAGGGCTGGCCCGCCGCCGCCTCCAGCCCGAACACCTGGCGCAGGAACATGTTGGTCACCTCGACCTGGGCGTCGATGTTCGATTTCTTGCGGAAGCCGTGACCTTCGTCCATCGCCAGCAGGTACCAGACCGGCCGGTCGTGGCCGCGCACGGCGGCGACGATCTGCTCGGCCTCCGACCGCGGCACGCGCGGGTCGTTGGCGCCCTGCACCACCATCAGCGGCCGGGTCATCCGCTCGGTCAGGTTCAGCGGGGAAATCCGGTCGAAGACGGCGCGCATGGCCGGGTCCCGCTCGTCGCCGTATTCGGCGCGTCGGGCGTCGCGGCGATAGCCCTCGGTGTTCTGCAGGAAGGTCGTCCAATTCGAGATGCCGACGATGTCGATCCCGCCCGCCAGCCGCTCGGGGTACATGGCCATAGAGGCCAGAACCATATAGCCGCCGTATGAGCCGCCCGACACGACGACGCGGGCCGGGTCGAGGTCGGGCTGGGTCGCGATCCAGTCCAGCAGGGCGCCGATGTCCCTGACCGAGTCCTCGCGCAGGGGGCCGTTGTCGAGCGAGACGTATCTCTTGCCGTAGCCGGTCGAGCCGCGGACGTTCGGCACGATCACCGCCGCGCCGAGATCGGCGATCCACTGCTGATAGGTGGTGTTGAAGCCGGGCCGCGCCTGACCCTCGGGCCCGCCGTGGATGTCGATGATGACGGGCCGACGGCCCTCGCCGCCGCGCGGGCGATAGAAGAGGGCGGGCACGCTGAGCCCGTCGAACGAGGTGACGCGCACCAGCTCGGGCGTGACGAAGGTGGAGGGATCCAGCGGGCCGACCTCCGACTCCGTCCAGCGCGTCAGGCCGCCCCCGGCCACGTTCCAGGTCCAGACATCGCCGGAGGACGCGGGCGTGGACAGGGTCATGCCGAGCGTCGAGCCGTCCGGCGAGAACTCCAGCCCTCCGACCGTACCCACAGGCAGGTCAGGCTGCGGCAGGGCGCGTCGGGTGACGCGGTCGCGGATGTGCAGGCGTGAATACCCCTCGTCGTTCACGACATAGGCCAGCAGACGGCCGTCGTCGGACAGGGTGACGCCCTCGATGTCCCAGTTCACACCCTCCGTCAGTGGCGTGACCGAGCCGTCGGCCAGCGAAATCTCGACAAGGCGGCGGAAGTCCGAACCCTCGTCGCTGGTGACGATGACGGTGCGGCCGTCCGGCGTCAGCGCGCCGCCGCCGTAGGAGACCTTGCCCGCATCGGGCCGGAGGCGGGTGGCTTGACCGCTGGCGAGGTTCAGGGTCCAGAGCTGGCTGTCCTCAACCGAGATGTAGCGGCTCATCAGCAGGGTGCGGCCGTCGTCACTGACGTCCAGTGGGCTCCATGTTCCCTCGCCGCGATAGACCACGCGGCGCTCGCCGGGGCGGTCCACCTCGCCGGCGATGATCTCATAGACCGATTGGCCGGGACGGACCTGGCTCCAGAAGCCGGTCCGGCCGTCCTTCGAAACGACGAAGCTCTGGTTGCGCGTGCCCGCTTCGGTCAGGGCGATTTCGGGACGGCCGGC
>DASRWP010000013.1:0-26981 GCA_035654535.1 Brevundimonas sp. | reverse complement strand
GTGATCGTGGTGCTCGGCGCCGTCGCGCGGCTCAACGGCTTCTCGATCTTCAAGCTGATCCGCTATCTGAGGGAAGAGCTGCTGCTCGTCCTCGGCACATCGTCATCCGAGGCGGCCCTGCCCAGCCTGATCGAGAAGATGGGTCGGGCCGGCTGCGACAAGTCGGTGGTCGGACTGGTCGTCCCGACCGGCTATTCCTTCAACCTCGACGGCACCAACATCTACATGACGCTCGCGGCGCTGTTTATCGCGCAGGCGTGCGGGGTAGAGCTGACGCTCAGCCAGCAAATCCTGTTGCTGGCCGTCGCCATGCTCAGTTCCAAGGGCGCGGCGGGCGTAACGGGCGCGGGCTTCATCACCCTCGCGGCCACTCTGGCCGTAGTCCCGAGCGTGCCCGTTGCCGGCATGGCGCTGATCCTCGGCGTGGACCGCTTCATGAGCGAGTGCCGGGCCCTGACCAACTTCATCGGCAACGCGGTGGCCACCATCGTCGTGGCGCGGTGGGAGAAGGGGCTGGACACGGCTGCGCTGGATCGCGCGCTGTCGGGTCGGCCCGACCCTGTAGCGGCCGGTTTCCGCGAGGCCGACGCGGACTAGCTACGACTTCGCCGCCGCTGATCAATGAAAGGGCGTCAATGCCGACGACAATGTATGGAATTCCCAACTGCGACACGGTGAAGAAGGCCCGGGTCTGGCTGGATCAGCGCGGCGTGGATTATGTGTTCCACGACTACAGGAAGGCGGGCCTCGACCGGGGGAGGCTTGAGGCCTGGGTCGCCGAGCACGGCTGGCCCACAGTCCTGAACCGCGGCGGCACGACGTTCCGGGCGCTGCCCGACGCGGAGAAGGCCGATCTGGATTCGGACAAGGCGGTCGCCCTGATGTTGGCGCAGCCTTCGATGATCAAGCGTCCGGTGCTGGATCTCGGCGGGCGAACCCTGGTCGGCTTCAAGCCTGAGATTTACGCCTCGTCGCTTGCCTAAGGGACCTAGCCCTCGACATCGATCTCCGGCCGGTCGCGTCCGTCGGCGCGCTCGGTGATCCACCGGCCCGAAGCGTCCGCATACTCAATCATCGCGGTCTCGTCCGGCGCCCTCTGCTCGCGCGCCGCCAGCAACGCCGCCGCCCGCGCCGAGTCGTGGGTCGGCCAGGTTTCAGAAAAGGTGCCGCCCGATTCGTAGGCCCAGCCTCCGTCATGCTCGACGATGCGGTAGGTGACGTGAGCCATGGTGGCCTCCCGGTTGAGTGTCGGGTTGCGAACGCCGGCGGTCTGGATGGGTTGCCGCCGCGTCCCGCCGCCGCCTTACGAAAGTTTCACCTTCGCCGCCGCATCCATGCGGTCTTCCCGCAGCCTCTTGTCGTCAGAAGGCCGAAGCATCAGGCTCCGGTCGCGCAGGAAAACGGGGGAATTCATGCCCATCGAAGCCGTCATCACCATCTTGATCATTTTCGCAGCCGTCGTCGCGGTCATCCTTGGGCCGGGCTACCTCAAATCGCGCGACCGGCGCGAAGTTCAGGCCACCGTCCGTCACGCGATCGACAAAGGCCAGGCGCTGCCGCCTGAATTGATCGACGCCATGACTCGCGAGGTCGCCAGCAAACTGCCGTCCCGGAGCCGAGATCTGCGCCGCGGCGTGATCTGGCTCGCCGCCGGCATCGGTCTCGCAGCCTTCAGCTACCTCAGCAACCTGGGCTTCAATGATCACGACATGGAAGGTTTCTCAGCCGTCGTCCTGGGTCTTTCCGCGATCCCGGTGACCATTGGGCTGGCCTTCATCGTCCTCAGCTTCTTTAACTCCAACAAGGAATAGGCTGGACCGGGCAGGGGGACTCAAGATGATCCAGCCTCTGGTCGACCGGCACGACGTCGAGCTCGCCGCCCTTGCGGCGGCGGGCGGGCGTCGAGAGTTCGGGGAACTCGTGCGTCGCCATGGGTCGGCGGTCCGCGGGCTCCTCCGGCGGATGGGGGCCCAGCCCGCGCTCGCCGACGACGTGGCCCAGGACGCCTTCATCCAGGCGTTTGAACGCTGCGCCGAGTTTCGCGGCGACGGGACGTTCGCCGGCTGGATCAAGAAGATCGCGGCCCGCCTCTACATCAAGCGGATCGCGCGCGAAGCTCGCTACACCGGCGAAAGCGAGACCGATGATGTCGCGCCGACAACCGACCATGCGGGGCTGATCGATCTCGACGAGGCGCTCAAGTCCCTCAGCGAGGTCGAGCGGATCTGCGTCTCTCTCTGCCACGGCGCGGGCATGGCTCATCCCGAGATCGCCTCCGCCCTTAATTTGCCACTCGGCACGGTGAAGTCTCATGTCAAACGTGGTCTGGATAAACTCCGCGCGCGGCTCCAGCCGCAGCCATCCCTGGGGAGCGTGCAGCATGTCGGCTGACGAATTCGATCCCGACATCGAGCGCCTGTTCGGGCGCGCTCCACACATGCCTGATGCCCCCCTGTTCACCGCCCGGGTGGAGCAGCGTCTCCAGCAGGGGTCACGCGTTCGTTTTCTTGCCCTTGGGCTTGCCGGCATGATCGGCGGCGCGGTCGCCATCCGCGAAACCCTGACCGTCAGCTTCGACGTCGGATCCGTTCCCGCCGCGGCGGCTTCGGGTGCGGTAGGGCAGGGCCTTCAGTCGGCGTCGCTCAATGTTCAGGATGCGGTGAGCTCGGGTCTGGAACAGGTGGGTCTGGCGAACCTCGAGCTGGGCTCTATGGGGGGCATGCAGTTGTTCTGGATCGCGGCCGCGGCGCTGATCGCCCTGGCCGCCGGCGGGGTGATGAAGCTGTCGCAGGACATCTGATCGCCGGGCGAGGGTGACGGCGTCGGGCGCGGCCGCTATTCAGATCTCCGAACAGGAGGATCGTCATGTCCAGCCAGAAGCAGGAGGTCGTCCGCCGCATGGCCGCGCCGGACATCCGCGCCCGCAAGGGCCAGGAACCCCTCGTCTGCCTGACGGCCTACGACGCGCCGACCGCGGCCCTGCTGGACGAGCATTGCGACCTGCTGCTGGTGGGGGACAGCGTCGGCATGGTGGTGCACGGGCTGCCCAATACGGTGGGCGTGACGCTGGAGATGATGATCCTGCACGGTCAGGCGGTCATGCGGGGCGCCCGCCGCGCCATGGTCGTCATCGACATGCCCTTCGGCAGCTACGAAGCCGGCAAGGAGCAGGCCTACGAGAACTGCGCCCGTGTGATGAAGGAAACCGGGGCCCAGGGGGTCAAGCTGGAGAGCGGCCCGACAGTCCCGCAGACGATCGACTATCTGGTCCAGCGCGGCATTCCGGTCATGGGCCACGTCGGGCTGCGGCCGCAGGCGGTGCTGACCGACGGCGCCTTCAAGGCCAAGGGGCGCACAGACGACGAGCGTCTGCGGGTCATGGCCGAGGCCGAGGCGACCGCTGACGCCGGAGCCTTCTCCATCGTCATCGAGGGCGTCGCCGAGCTGCTGGCGCGCGACATCACCGCGGCAGTCGACAAGCCAACTATCGGCATCGGCGCGTCGTCCGCCTGCGACGGCCAGATACTGGTGACCCACGACATGCTCGGCCTGTTCGACTGGACCCCGAAGTTCGTGCGCCGCTATGGCGACATGAAAGGTGAAATCGACCGCGCGGTGGCGGCCTACGCCTCCGACGTCCGGGCCCGCCGTTTTCCTGCCGAAGTCGAGACCTACTTCTCGAAAAAGCCCGCCACGCCATAAGGCTGCGTTGCGGCGCACACGCCGACGCTCTAGGGTCCGGCCGGATTGAATTTCAGCGGCCTCAGCGCCGTCTTCTGGGGGCGACTTAGCCGTGGTTGATGTCTTCGAGCAGGTCGAGGAGGAGCTCCGCTCCGACCGGTACAAGCGGCTGGCGCGCTCATGGCTGCCGATCCTGGGCGTCGCCCTGCTTGTCGCCCTGATCGCCGCTCTGGCCTTCTGGGGCTGGGACAACATGCAGACCTCGCGCGCCGACAAGGGATCGGTCGCCTTCGACCGGGGGCTCCAGTCGCTGCAGGCCAATAATCCGGTCGGAGCGGACGCCGCCTTCACGCAGGCGGCCAAGGACGGCAACGGCGCCTACAAGGCCATGGCCCTGATGCACCGCGCCGGCATCGCCGTTGACGCTAACCGGATTCCCGATGCGCTTCGCCTGTTCGACGAAGCGTCGAAAGCTTCGCGCGATCCCCTGCTGGCCGACGCCGCGGCCCTGAAGGCCGCTTATCTCGCCATGGACGCGGAGACGCTGGCGCAGGTCGAGGCGCGGCTGGAACCGCTGGCCGAGGATGGCCGGCCGCTCGCGCCCTTCGCCGTCGAGGCGCTGGCCATGGCCCGTCTCCAGGCGGGCCAGACCGCCCCCGCCCGCGCGGCGCTGGTGCTGCTGAAGAACGGCCTCGACACGCCGCAGATCGTGGGCCAGCGGGCTGAACTGACGCTCGCCGCCATCGACGCCGGCGCCGCGGCGAACCTGAAGGCCATCGTGGAGGCCCAGAAGCGCCTGCCGGTCCAGGCGCCGCCTCCGCCGTCCGCGCAGGTTCCGCAATCGGCGCCGCCAGCTTCCGCGCCGGCCCGCCCGTGATTTCTGTTTCCAGGACGCCCTTGATGAACCGTGCGCTCAAAATCGCTCTGATGAGCGGCCTGGCCGTGACCGTCGCCTCGTGCGGAACGGTCCGGAACGCCCTGCCATTCGGCCTTGGCGGCGGCGCCGAGCCTCAGGCGACGGCATCGGCAGGTCAGCGCATTTCGGTGCTCGAGTTCGAACAGCAGCTCGCACCCTCGGCTGCGCTGTCGGGTCGGGACTTCTTCCTGCCCGGACCGCAGGCCGCCACGGCCTGGACACAACCCGGCGGCAACGCCGAGAACTCGGTCGAACATGTGATCGCGGCGCCTGAGTTCGTCGTCGCCTGGCGCCGGGACGTCGGGGCGGGATCTTCGCGGACGCGGCAGGTCATGGCGCCCGTCGTCGCCGACAATGGCCGCGTCTTCGTGCTCGATGGTGAAGCTACGGTTTCGGCCCTGGATTCCGGCACCGGCGCCGTCGCCTGGCGCGCCAACATCAAACCGGACGAGCGTGAGCGCCGTAGCCGCGGCCTGCTCGGCCTCGGGATCGGCGGCGGCCCTTCGGGCGGCGGCGGCTTCGGCGGCGGGGTGGCGGTCGGCGGCGGGCGCGTCTTCGTCGCCTCCGGGTACCGGACCATGAGCGCGCTGGATCAGGCGACCGGAGCCGTCGTCTGGACGACACCGGTCGACGTGCCCATCCATGGCGCGCCGACCGTGGCCGGAAATCGCGTGTTCGTGGTGGATGTGGAAAACCAGATCCAGGCGTTCGACGTCACCACGGGCCAGCAAGACTGGTCCTACCGGGGCATCCCCGAGCCGGCGCGGATCATGCGCGCATCCAGCCCGGCCGTCACCGGCGACACGGTCATCGCGCCGTTCTCGTCGGGCGAGCTTGTGGCCCTGCGCGCCTCGACCGGTCAGGCCGTCTGGCAGCAGGTGTTGTCGCGGACCAGCCGCACCAGCGCCCTGTCGGAAATCCGCGACATCGCGGGCCGTCCGGTCGTGTCGCGCGGCGCGGTCTACGCTGTCAGCCACTCCGGCCTGCTGGCCGCGCTCGACGTGCGGACCGGCCAGCCGAAATGGGCTCCCCTGCCGATCGCGGGGGTCAATGCGCCGCTGCCGGTCGGCGATGTCGTCTATGTCGTCTCCAAGGACGGCGAGCTGACCGTGATCAACCGCGAGACCGGCGCCATCTACTGGACGCGCAACCTCAACGAGGGCCGGGTCCGCAGCGAGGGCGGCTTTCTCGGCTTCTGGGACCGCACCGTGCGGCCGGAATGGTCGGGGCCCATCCTGGCCTCGAACCGTCTCGTCCTCGCCAACTCGGACGGCGAACTGGTGGCGTTCGATCCCAAGACCGGGGCGCAGACCGCCAGTGTCCGCATCGGGGCCCCGGTGTTCATCGCACCTGCAGCCTACAATGGCGCCCTCTACGTCCTCACAGACACCGGCGCCCTCGTCAGCATCCGCTGACGCGCACCTCAAAACTGGGTTAGAACGCCGGCATGGCATTGAAGGTCGCCATCGTCGGCCGCCCCAACGTGGGCAAGTCGACCCTATTCAACCGTCTCGTCGGCAAGCGCCTCGCGCTGGTGGACGACCGTCCGGGTGTGACCCGCGACCGGCGCTATGCGGACGGCAACATCGGCGACATGGACCTGACGCTGATCGACACGGCCGGCTATGAGGACGTCACCGACGAGAGCCTCGAATCCCGGATGCGCGAGCAAACCGAGGCGGCGATCGAGGACGCCGACCTGATCCTGTTCATGATGGACGCCCGCGAGGGCGTGACCTCGCTGGACCAGATATTCGCCGATCGCCTGCGGCACCAACACAAGCCGGTCATTCTGCTGGCCAACAAGTCGGAGAGCCGCGAGAGCGGCGGCGGCATCGGCGAGGCCTGGTCGCTCGGCTTTGGCGAGCCGGTCGCAATCTCGGCCGAGCACGGCGAGGGCATGGCCGACCTCTACGCCGCGGTTGTCTCGGCCTCGGCCGACATCTTCGTCGAGGAAGTCGACGAGCCGGACAAGCCGATCCGCATCGCCATCATCGGGCGTCCGAACGCCGGCAAATCGACGCTGATCAACCGGCTGATCGGCGAGGACCGGATGCTGACGGGGCCGGAAGCGGGCATCACCCGCGACTCCATCTCGGTCGACTGGGAATACGAGGGCCAGAACATCCGGCTGGTCGACACCGCCGGCATGCGCCGCAAGGCCCGGGTGCAGGAGAAGCTGGAGAAGCTGTCGGTCGCCGACACCATCCGCGCCATCACCTTCGCCGAGGTCGTCGTGCTGGTCATGGACAAGGACGACGCCTTCGACACCCAGGACCTGCAGCTGGCCGATCTGGTCGAGCGCGAGGGCAGGGCGCTGGTCTATGTCGCCGCGAAATGGGACCTCGAGGAGAGCCCCCAGGCCCGACTCGCCAAACTCACCCAGATGGCTGACGACAAGCTGCCCCAGCTGAAAGGGTCGCAATTCGTTGCGCTCTCGTCGCACAGCGGCCGGGGCGTCGAACGCCTGATGCCCGCCGTGCTTCAGGCCCACGCGACATGGTCGGTCAAGGTCAAGACCAAGGACCTGAACACCTGGCTGGCGCTCGCCACCCAGAGGCATCCGCCCCCCGCCGTCGACGGCAAGCGGATCAAGCCGAAATATATGGCGCAGACCAAGGCCCGGCCGCCGACCTTCGTGCTGATGGCCAGCCGCGCCGAGTCCATGCCGGAGCAATACAAGCGCTATCTGGTCAACAACTTGCGGGAATCCTTCGACCTTCCCGGCACGCCGATCCGTCTGATAGTCAAGTCCGGCAGCGAAAACCCGTATGCGCCCGGCGGCGCCAAGTCCGGTCCGGAGCGTTACAAGGGCGACGCCAAGACCGCGCCGCGCCGGGTGATCAAAAAGGCCGAACGCGAAGATCGTCTGTCCAGCCTGCCCGGAAAGGCGCTGGAACAGAAGAAGGCCGGCAAGGGCAAGATCAAACCCCTCGCCGGTCTGAAGGCCAGCGCCAACAAGAAGGCGGGTTCGTCCGTCGCGGTCCAGAAGGGCGCCCGCGGTGGAGCCCGGCAGGTATCGCGCTCGGGCCGCGTTCGCACCGGGCAGAAGCACGCGCCGAAAAAGTAGGGCTAGCGCTCCCTGGACGCTGTCTTCCGTTCAAGCCACGGCGCGTAAGTAACGGCAATCACTTGACCAATGACGCCCACTGACGTCACCTCGGCTGCGCCCGGTGCGCGGGAGGCCGTCATGAAGACCATTGCAACGCTCGTTCTCGCCGCCGCCGCTGCGGCATTGGGCGCCGCCAACCCGTCCGAAGCGCAAGGCCAGAGCCGGTCGATGACGATCACCCTGACGGGCGCCGCCGAAGGGCCCGGCCTCGGGGATCCGGACGGCAGCGGCACGGCTGAGCTGCGCATCGATCCGGAGCAGGGCCAGTTTTGCTATGTTCTGACCGTCTCCGGGATCGCGCCGGCGCGGCTCGCCCACATCCACAAGTCTCCGGTGGGGGAGGCGGGCGGCCCGATCGTCGTCACCCTGCAGCCGCCCACGGAAGGCCGCAGCGAGGGCTGCGCCGCGATCACGCCCGCCCTCGGGCGCGCGCTGCTGGGCGCGCCCGCGGACTACTATGTGAACGTTCACAACCCGGAGCACCCCGGCGGCGCCGTCCGCGGCCAGCTTGGGTAGGCGCTTTCGGGCGCACCCCTCGATGTCCTGACATGTTGCGAGACGGCGACTTTCGCGTCATGTTTGCGACTGAACTCACGGGAGGATGCTATGCTGCTCGCGACCCTGGTTGTTCTCACGCTCGGACAAGCGCCCGCCGTCGCGGCTGTCCAACAGCCCACGCCTCCGGTCCAGCAGGCCGCGGCGCCCGTGTTGACCACGGCTCAGCAGGCCCGACTTGCGCAGCAGCGTCGGCACAACGGTGCGACGGTGTGCGAAAACCGGGCTCCGACCGGCTCGGTCATGAGCCGCCAGATGTGCCGGAGTGAGCGGCGCGTGCAGGCCGACGCGGCCCGCGCCCGGACCTATGTTGCTGAAGTCACGCGGGGCACGCCCCACGAGCGGCACCCCGATATCGGCGGCGATTAGCGGGGCGCGGTAGGGAAGCCGGGCCACGCGCTCCCCGGGTTGCGGCGTGCAATACCGGTGATATCCTTGGGCGCCACAAGGGCCCGCCGATGTCGCCGTCTTTCCGAACCGCAGTGCTTTGCGCCCTGAATTTCAGCCAATTGTCGGGTTGCAACGCGACGACTGCGGCGCTGCTGCGGCCGGGCGAACCGGCCGGGGGCATCCGCATTCTGCCCACTTCCGGCAATCCGGTGACGGTCGTTCTGATCTGGCCCTGCGACGCTTCCAGCCCCGGAGCGAACAGGCTTGCCCGGAACATGGCCCTGATCCCCGGTCGGGGCCATGTGTTCGACGTCTCGGCCGGCTGCTGGAACGTGGCCGCGCAAAGCGTCCGATCAAGGCAGCAGGTGATGGTCCCGCCGGGCGGTGTGGTCGACTATCGGGGACCCTGACCGGTGGTGGTCCTCAAATCAGCGCCGCCACCTCGGGGCCCTGGCTCCAGCTGTTGAAGTTGACCTCCAGGGCTGGCTCCCGGTCCGCCCGTGCGAGCTCGACGATCAAGGGGCCGATGACTGCAGGATGGATGACGGTCGCGGGATCTTCGCCCGGATAGGCCTGCGCCCTCAGTTGCGTCCGCATGCGGCCCGGATCGACAATCGATATCCGCACCGGGGTCGATTCGATCTCGTCGGCCCAGCATTTCACCAGCGCCTCGGCGCCGGCCTTGGAGGCGGCGTAGGCGCCCCAGAACGCTTTGGGAGCCGAGGCTACGCTGGTGGTCAGATAGATCGCACGCCCGGCGTCGGACGCCTTGAGCAGCGGTTCAAGCGAACGGATCAGGCGGTAGACGGCGGTGAAATTGGTCTTCTCCACCTTAGCCCAGATGCGTGGATCTGCATGGCTGACAGGCGTCAGGCCCGATGCGCCCATGGTCGCGGCGGTCTGCACCCAGACATCCAGCCTCCCGAACCGTTCGTAGATGGCCCCACCCAGCCGATCGATCGCGCCGCCATCGACCAGATCGAAAGGAATGAGCGTCGCGTGCCGCCCCGTCGCTTCGAAGATCGCGTCGTCCAGATCTTCCAGCCCGCCGACCGTGCGGGCGCTCGCAATGACGTGGGCCCCCGCCCTGGCCAGCGCCAGCGCACTCTCATAGCCGATGCCGCGCGACGCGCCGACGACGAGTGCGATGCGGTCTTTGAGGGGAAGATCGGACATGG
This sequence comes from Brevundimonas sp., assembly GCA_035654535.1. Classification (GTDB taxonomy): domain Bacteria; phylum Pseudomonadota; class Alphaproteobacteria; order Caulobacterales; family Caulobacteraceae; genus Brevundimonas. The sequence goes on along the minus strand of DASRWP010000013.1, from coordinate 17,149 downwards.
CGGGCCTGATAGCCCGGCGCCGCCGCGGACGGAAGCTAGAACCCGGCCGCCGGCTGCCACAGGCTGAAGCTGACGCCCTGATCGTCGCTAACGACGACCGATCGGCCGGTCGCGCTGTCGGACGGGACCGCGCACTTGCCGCCAAGCTTTGTCACCCGCTGGCGCACCGCCTCTATGTCATCGACGCGGAAATACAGATGAGAAAACTCCCGCGCCTTCTCTACCTTGGTGAAGCCGAACGGCGGGTCGCTGTCGGTCACATGGGCGTAGGTCGGGGTGGAGGCCGCGGGATCAAAGGCCCAGCCGAACACGGCAGAATAGAAGGCCTTGGCCTTGCCGATGTCCGGCGTGCCCATGTTGAAATAGCCGAGCTGGATCATGCGTCGTCCCGTGGTGAAGACGCCGGCCCTGAAATACCGGGTCGGATGTCCCTGTTAAGCGCTCACGAGCAGTGAAAGTTGCCGCGCCGCCACCTCGCGGCCACCCGCCTCGATTTCGCGGTCGAGAAGGCGGGTCGGGTATTCGCCCGTGAAATAGTGGTCTGTGAACTGCGGATAATGCGGGTCGCGCGGTCCGGCCTCCATCGCCTCATACAGGCCGTCGACGGACAGGAAGCCGAGCGAATCGACCTCGAGGAAGTCGCGCATCTCTTCCAGCGTCTTGTTGGCGGCGATCAGCTGGTCTCGCTCGGGCATGTCGATGCCGTAGAAGTCCGGCCACAGGATCGGCGGCGAGGCCGAGCGAAGATGTACCTCGGTCGCGCCGGCCGCCCGGACCGCGCGCACCAGTTTCACCGAAGTGGTGCCGCGCACGATCGAGTCGTCGATCAGCACGACCCGCTTCCCTTCAATCACCGAGCGGTTGGGGCTGTGCTTCATCCGCACGCCCTTCTGTCGGGCGCCCTGACTCGGCTGGATGAAGGTGCGGCCCAGATAGTGGCTGCGGATGATCCCCATCTCGTAAGGGATTCCGCTCGCCTGCGCGTAGCCCAGTGCGGCCGGCACGCCCGAGTCCGGGACCGGCACCACGACGTCGGCCTCGACGCCGTGTTCGCGGGCGAGGGTCTGACCCATCCGCTTGCGGACGCCATAGACAGAGCGCCCGTTCACGATGCTGTCGGGACGCGAGAAATAGACGTATTCGAACAGGCACGGACGCGCGCCGCGGGTCGGGAACGGCTTCAGCGACTTCAAGCCCTCGTGGTCGATCACCACGACCTCGCCGTGCTCTACGTCCCGCTCGAACACGGCCCCGATGGTGTCAAGCGCGCAGGTCTCGGAGGCCAGCACCCAGGCGTCGCCCAGCCGCCCCAACACCAATGGGCGGATACCCAGCGGATCCCGGGCGCCGATCATCTTGGACCGGGTCTGGCAGACCAGGGCGTAGCCGCCCTCGATCCGCCCGATGGCGTCGATGAAGCGGTCGACGATCTTGGCCTTACGGCTGCGAGCGATCAGGTGGAGGATGACTTCGGAGTCGGAGGTCGACTGGAATATGGCCCCTTCGCCCACCAGCTGGTTCCGCAGATACAGAAAGTTGGTCAGGTTGCCGTTGTGCGCGATGGCGATGCCGCCAGAGTCGAGGTCCGCGAACATCGGCTGGATATTGCGCAGGAAGCTGCCGCCGGCTGTGGAGTAGCGGGTATGGCCGACGGCTGCGGTGCCGGGAAGGCGGGTCGACAGATCGGCGCCGCCGAAGGCCTCGCCGACCAGTCCCATATGGCGCTCTGTGTGAAAGCGGGTCTCATGCACGCTGGCCATGCCGCAGGCTTCCTGACCGCGATGCTGCAGCGCGTGCAGGCCCAGCGCGACGACGGCGGAGGCGGCGTCCCTGTCGGCTCCCCAGACGCCGCAAACCCCGCACTCGAGGCGCGGACGGTCGTCGTCCGCGTCCCGGAAATGCTCGCGGTGGACGACCGGGTCGGCGATGGAATGGGCGAGGCGGCTCATCGTGGGGCTCCGATGAAGCAGGGAACGCTAGCGGGCGGCGGACGGCGGCGAAGTATTGGCTGTTTGGGGCGAGGGCAAGGCTTTCTCGCCCGAAAACCCTTTGCTTACGGACGATGTGACCATCGGGGTCAGGGCGTCGGCGCCGCGGCCGATGCCGGGCAGCACCAGCTGGATGGCCTTGGCCGCTGCGGCGGTGACGGGCCGGACGGCGGCGTTGGTCAGCCATACGGGCGTCCGCTCGCCGGGCAGGGCGGCGACCACCACCAGATGAACCGCGCCAAGCAGCACCAGTGAACGGGCCGCGCCGATGAAGATGCCGGCGATGCGGTCGACGCCGCCCAGCTGCGGATGCGCCTGGGCCCGCTTCGACAGCATCGAGCCGAAAATCCGGATGCCGAAATAGATCAGCAGAAACGAGATGATGGCGGCAGCTATGGTTCCGGCCCAGTCGGGATCGATCAGCCCACGGCCGATGGGCGCCGTCACCGGCAGGGCGACGAGGGCGATGAAGGCCGCCAGCACGAAGCTGAGCAGGGTGATGAGCTCGCGGGTGCCGCCCCGCACCCAGCCGGCGGCGGCCGAGATCAGGATCACAATCAGGGCGATAAGGTCGAAACTGGTCATGCGCGCCTGTTCAATCTTTTCCGTCATTCCGGGGCTTCGCGCAGCGAAGAACCCGGAACCCAGGACCGCATCTCGAACCCCTAGGTTCCGGGTTCCGCTGCGCGGCCCCGGAATGACGGCAATGAGAAGGCGGCCCTGCGCGTGTTCAATAGCGGTTTTGGGAGATTCGTTCGACCGCTTCGGTCAGACGGCTGACGGCGGTCACCTTCACGCCCTTGTCCTTGACCGTGAGGGGCGGCGACAGGGCCTGATCGAAGCCCAGCTTCTGAGCCTCCCGCAGCCGGGCCTCGGCGCGGCCGACGGCGCGAACTTCTCCCGACAGACTGATCTCGCCGAAGACGACGCAGCCCTGCGGCAGGGGCGTGTCGGTGGCGGAACTGACCAGGGCCGCCGCCGCCGCCAGATCGGCCGCCGGCTCGTTGATGCGCAGGCCGCCCGCGACGTTCAGATAGACGTCCTGATCCCCGAACCCGAAACCGCAGCGGGCCTCAAGCACCGCCAGCACCATGGCCAGCCGGCCTGTGTCCCAGCCGACCACGGCTCGACGGGGGGTGCCGTAGGCGGATTTGGACACCAGCGCCTGCACCTCGACCAGCACGGGTCGGGACCCTTCGATGCCGGCGAAAACAGCCGCTCCCGGCGCCCGGTCCTTACCCTCGCCGAGAAACAGGGCCGACGGATTGGCGACCTCGCGCAGACCGGCGTCCCCCATCTCGAACACGCCGATCTCGTCGGTGGCGCCGAAGCGGTTCTTCCCGGCGCGCAGGATGCGGAAGGGATAGCCGCGCTCGCCCTCGAAGCTCAGCACGGCGTCGACCATGTGCTCGACGACGCGCGGGCCCGCGACCTGACCGTCCTTGGTGACGTGTCCGACCAGTACGACTGCGACGCCCTGCGACTTGGCCAGCCGCACCATTTCGCCGGCGCAGGCGCGAACCTGGGTCACCGAGCCGGGCCCCGCCTCGTGCGCATCCGACCACAACGTCTGGATCGAATCGACGATGACGATGTCGAACTTTTCGCGCTTGAGCGTGCCGAGGATTTCCCTCAGCGCAGTAGCCGAAGCCAGCTCGACCGGCGCCTTCTCCAATCCCATCCGGCGGGCGCGGGCGCGAATCTGCTCGACCGCCTCTTCACCCGAGATATAGGCGACACGCCGCCCCGCCAGCGCCGCCCGGCCCGCCACGTCCAGCAGCAGCGTCGACTTGCCGACGCCGGGATCGCCGCTCAACAGGATGGCGGAGCCCGGCACCACGCCTCCGCCGCAGACCCGGTCGAACTCGGTCACACCCGTCACGATGCGGGGCGGTTCCGGGGTGTCCGACTGGAGCGTCTCGAACGCCAGTCCGCGCGAGCGGCTGCTCGCCGCCGGCTTCAGCGCGCCCGGCGGGGCCGAACGGCTCTCCTCGACGATCGAATTCCACTGGCCGCACGCGCCGCACTGGCCGGACCACTTGCCGTGAACCGCCCCGCAGGACTGACAGACATAGATTGCACCATCGCGAGCCATGCTGTTGCTTACAGCAGTCGGTGCGGGCGGGGCAGAGGGCTCTGGACCGCCCCTGACCGAAACTGACGCAGGGGCCGAATGTCCGAGAAAACCTTCTTGCTGCTGTTCGCGATCGCCTGGGTCGCAGCGGCGGCCTATGCGCTTTCCGCCTGGCGTCTCCTTGTCCGGGTTCGCAAGCTGAAGGCCACGGGGGAGGCGGCCGACGCGCCCGATCCTTTCACCAATCCGCTCGAGGTGTTCGGCTATCTCGGCTGGCGGCTGTCAGGACGATATGCCGACCTGAACGACGCCGCCGCCCGGCGGTGGGCGCGAATCGCGCGGCCGCTCTTCATCGCGGCCGCGCCTCTCATCCTGGCCATGTTCGCTGTGGCCCTGACGCAGTTGGCGAGATGGACTCAACCCACGTAGCGCCGGGGCACGCGCGCACCCACCGACGTCAACAGCTCCCACGCCACCGTCCCCGCCGCCGCCGCCGCGTCGTCGAGCATCCGGTTGGGGCCGTACAGTTCGACCTGATCGCCGACGGCGACCTCAAGTCCGGTCACGTCAACGGCGAACACGTCCATCGATACTCGCCCGAGAATTGGTCGAAGCTCGCGGGCGACGAACACCCGACCATCGGGACTGTAGCTGCGAAGCACGCCGTCGGCGTACCCGGCGGCGCAGGTGGCGATCCGTCTCGGCTGGTCAGCGACGAAGCCGCGCGAGTAGCCAACGCTCTCGCCCGCAGGCACTTCGCGCACTTGCAGCACCTCAGCGCTCAGGGTCGCCACCGCCCGTATGCGCGGGTCCGGCCGCCCTCCGGGACCGCCGCCGTAGAGGCAAATGCCGGGTCTGAGGGCGTCGAAGGCGTAATCCCGGCCGAGGAAGGCGCCGCCGGAGTTGGCGAAGGACCGCACGGTCCCCGGGTACTGCGCCGCCACGGCCTCGAAGGCGTCCCTCTGGCGCGCGTTCATCGGCTCGGACGGATCGTCGGCGCAGGCGAGGTGGCTCAGCACCAGTTGCAGGCCCGCGAATGGCTCAGGCGCATCTTCGGGCCGGAATCCGAGCCGGTTCATGCCGGTGTCGATCTGAATCCCGCTGGGCCCGCCGCCCGCCGCCCGCCATTCCGCCAGCTGCGCACCGGTGTTCAGAACGGGCCTCAAACCGGCCGCCATGAGCCGCCCCGCCCGGCCTGTCAGACACCCGTCCAGCACATAGATGAGCGGCCCGGATCCCACCGCGGTCCGGAGGCGCTCGCCTTCGCTCGTGCGCGCCACGAAGAAGGTCTGCGCCCCTTCGGCCATCAGCCGCTGCGTGCAGGCGACGGCGCCCAGTCCGTATCCGTCAGCCTTGACCACGGGGTGCACGGGAACGCCGGCCGCCGCCTCCAGCGTGCGGAAGTTGGCGGCGAGCGCGCTCAGGTCGATGGTCAGCGTGGCCGGGGCGTCCATGCGTCATCTAGGGTCAGCCGCTTGTGCGATGCAACAGACGTCGCACGTGGTGCGGCCTGACCTCAGCCGCGCGGAGGCTTGCCTTTGAAGGGGGCCTTGGCGGCGGGCTTCCCGCGCGCGTCCTTCGCGGCCCAGGGACGGTCGCCGCCCTTGGGTTTGCCCTTCCACGGCTTGTCGCCCGCCGCGGCTGCAGGGGCCTCAGCGTCCGAACGCGGCGTCCAGGGCGTCTTGCCCTCGGCCGCCGGCTTCTTGACCCACGGCTTCTTCCCAGGAGGCGTCGGATCGTTCGGCGTCCGCTTGACCCAAGGCTTCTTGCCCTCGGCGGCGGGAGCCGCGTCGTCGTCGCGTTTCACCCAAGGCTTCTTCTCGGCCGGCGGACGGTCCTCGCGGGCCTTCCAGGCAGGCTTGTCGCCGGGCTCGTCGCGCTTGACCCAAGGCTTCTTGCCGTCAGCAGCCGGAGCCGTCTCGTCGCGTTTGACCCAAGGCTTTTTCCCGCCTTCGGGACGATCCTCACGGGGCTTCCAGGCGGGTTTGTCGGCGCCTTCCTCGCGAGCCTTCCACGGCTTCTCGTCCGGCCGGTCGCCGCCGGCCGGCTTCTTGTCCCAGCGGCTCACGGGCTTCTCGGACGGACCCGGCTTGACGGCCGGATCGATCTTGACGCCTTCCTCGAGACCAAGGGCGATGGCGGCCTCGAACTTCGCCTGCATCTCCTGGGTGATCTCGAATTTGGTCTCGCGCTCGAAGATCTTGATGGCTCCGATGTCGCGCTTGGTGACATGGCCCAGACGGCAGAGGGTCGGCATTAGCCATTTCGGATCGGCGTTCTTGTCGCGGCCGATGTTGATCCGGTACCAGACCATGTCGCCGCCGCGGGCAAAGTCCGTGTACGGAACGTCGGGCTGGCCCTTGTCGTTCTTGCCGCTCTCCTGCTGGCGCTTCATGCGGTCGTCGTCATAGACATCTTCCGGCGCCGGCAGCTTCTGCTGATACAGCCGGATCAGGGCGGCCGCGACCTGTTCGGGCGAGCTGTTCTCAAGCAGCTGCCTGCCGAGGGCCAGCGTGTCCTCGTCCTCGACCAGCGCTGTCAGGACGGGATCGGCCAGCATGCGTTTGCGGTCGTTCTCAAGGATCATCTCGGCGCTCGGAGGCCCCGACCACTCGGCCTTGATCGACGCCGACTGGAGCATCAGCTCGACCTTGCGGCGGCGCGTATAGCTGACCAGCAAGACCGAGACGCCCTTGCGGCCCGCCCGACCGGTACGACCCGAGCGGTGCAGCAGACCGGCCTTGTTGACCGGAATCTCCGCGTGGATGACCAGTCCGAGGTCGGGCAGATCCAGACCACGCGCCGCCACGTCGGTGGCGACGCAGACGCGAGCGTGGCCGTCGCGCAAGGCCTGAAGGGCCTCGGACCGCTGGCTCTGCGTCAGCTCCCCCGACAGGCCAACGACCGAAAAGCCGCGCTCGCGCAGGCTGGCCGTCAGGTGCTTCACCCGCTCGCGCGTGTTGGCGAACACCAGCGCCCCCGGGGCCTCGAAATAGCGCAGCACGTTGACGACGGCGAGCTCGACCTCGTTCGGCGCGACCCGGATGGCCTTGTATTCGATGTCGGCGTGCGAGCCGGCGCCGACGACCGTGTCGATCCGCAGGGCGTCCTTCTGGTAGGTTTTGGCCAGCTGCACGATGTCGCGCGCCAGAGTGGCCGAGAACATCAGGGTCCGGCGGTCAGCGGGAGCGGCGTCGAGGATGAAGGTGAGATCTTCCTGGAAACCCATGTCCAGCATTTCGTCAGCTTCATCCAGCACGACCGCCTGAAGCGTCGAAAGATCCAGAGAGCCGCGCTCGACGTGGTCGCGCAGACGACCGGGCGTGCCGACGACGATATGGCAGCCGCGGTTCAGCGCCTGACGCTCGACCTTGGGGTCCATTCCGCCGACGCAGGAGACGATGCGGGCGCCGGTCTGGGCGTAGAGCCACTGCAACTCGGCCGAGACCTGCAGCGCCAGCTCGCGGGTCGGCGCGATGACGAGGGCCACCGGCGCCCCGAACTCGGCGAACTTCTCGGCCTCGCCCAGCAGGGTGGGGGCGAGAGCCAGACCGAAGGCGACGGTCTTGCCCGAGCCGGTCTGGGCCGAGACCAGCAGGTCGCGACCGGACCCGTCCTCGTTCAGGGACGCCTCCAGAACGGCGGACTGGACCGGCGTGGGCTCGGCGTAGCCGCGATCGGACAGGGCGCGGTCGAGCGCGGAATGGCTGGCGGGAAAAGGCATCAGGGTCGGTCCAATAGCACGGTCAGCGCGCGAACGGTCAGCGCAGGATCGGCGGACGGGCGGCCTGTACGGAGAGATAACGGCGAAATGGTGGATGCGACAGGGATTGAACCTGTGACCCCCTCGGTGTGAACGAGGTGCTCTCCCGCTGAGCTACGCATCCATCGGTCGCTCCCCGCCGGAACGGAGAGGCGGCGACATAGCCCGCGCGTCCGCGACGCGCAAGATGGAGATCAGTGGATCAGGGCGTCGATCGCCGCTTCCAGCTCGTCGAAGTGATCGATCAGTGCGTCGGCTCCCAGCTCCGCCGCCGGGGTCTCGGTGTATCCGAAAGTCGTCAGGATGCAGGGGACGCCGGTCGCCCGGGCCGCGTCGAGGTCCGTGATGCTGTCGCCGACCATGACGGCGCGGGCCGGGTCGCCCCCGGCTTGTAGCACCGCCTCGCGGATGTGGGCGCCGTCCGGCTTTCGCGCTGACACAGACTGGGGCCCGCACAGGCTGCCAAAGCGGCTCGACAGCCCTATGGCGTCGAACAGCGCAATCGCCAGCTCCGTCGGCTTGTTGGTCGCCAGACACAGTATGGCGCCGCGCGTCGCCAGCCTGTCCAGCGCCTCGACGGCGCCAGGATAGGCGGCGCTGTGGTCGGCGATGTGAATGCGGTAGTCGGCCAGGAAGGCCTCGACCAGGGCCGGCGAGGCGGCTTCGTCCCACGGTTCACCCGCGGCTTCGAAACCCCGCTTCAACAGCGGAACGACGCCCCGGCCGATGAGGGTGCGGGCCGACTCCAGCGGGGCCGGCGGCAAGCCGCGTGTGGCGAGCAGACGGTTGAGGGTTCCCATCAGGTCCGAGGCCGTCTCCACCAGCGTGCCATCGAGATCGAAAGCGATGGTCCAGCCGTCGAGATCCCGCGTCGTCATCCGCACCTCCCGTCGGTCGCCGGGATGGGCTAGACCGCTGACGATGATTAACCGCCGGACCGACTCATGACCAGTACGCCCCAGCCCTCTCTCGCGCGGAGACGGGCGGCTATCATCCTGGCCGCCGGTCAGGGCACGCGCATGAAGTCGCCGCTGCCCAAGGTTCTGCATCCCGTCGGTGGACGGGCCATGCTGGACCACGCGATCGACGCGGCCGAGGCGCTGGGCTGCGAGCGGATCGTCGTCGTGGTCGGGACGCATTCGCCGGCGGTCCGCGAGCACGTCGCAAGGCGGCTGGGCGAGACCGCGATCGCTGTGCAGGACCCGCCCCTGGGCACCGGACACGCCGTCCGGGCCGCTGAACAGGCGTTGGCCGGGTTCGATGGGCAGGTGGTCATCACCTACGGCGACGTGCCCCTGCTCAAGGCCGGCGACATCGAGGCCGCATTCAGCGAGGAGGACGGCGTGACCGTCGTCGGCTTCGAGGCCCGGAATCCGCGGGGTTACGGCCGACTGCTGACCGACCCGAACGGCGCGCTCACCGCAATCGTCGAGGAGAGGGAGGCGGACGAAGCGCAACGCGCGGTGACCCTGTGCAACTCGGGGGTCATGTCGGCCCCGGCGGCTCTGCTGTTCGAGCTGCTGGCGGATGTCCGCAACGACAACGCCAAGGGCGAATTTTACCTGACCGACGTGGTGGGACTGGCCCGGGCCCGCGGCGCCCCTATCCGCACCGTCATGGCGGACGAGGACGCCGTCATGGGCGTCAACGCCCAGGCCGAGTTGGCGCAGGCCGAAGCGCTTTTCCAGCAGGCCCGGCGCGAGGCCCTTATGGCCGGCGGCGTGACCATGTCCGCGCCGGAGACCGTGCACCTGTCATGGGACACGGAGATCGGCGGGGGAACGACCGTGGAGCCGTATGTCATCTTCGGCGCCGGCGTGACGATCGCCCCGGGAGCCCGCATCCGCGGCTTCAGCCATCTTGAGGGCGCGATTGTCGCGGCCGGGGCCGAGGTCGGCCCCTACGCCCGGCTGCGGCCGGGCGCGAACCTCGGCGAAGGGGTCAGGGTCGGCAATTTCGTCGAGGTGAAGAACGTGGCGATGAAGGCCGGCTCCAAGGCCAATCACCTCGCCTATCTCGGTGACGGCGAGGTGGGCGCGAAAGCCAACATCGGCGCCGGTACGATCTTCTGTAACTACGACGGCTTCTTCAAACACCGGACAGTGGTGGGGGATGGCGCCTTTGTCGGCTCCAACAGTTCGCTCGTCGCGCCCGTCACGATCGGGGCGGGCGCCATGGTAGGGTCCGGCTCGGTGATCGTGCGCGACGTTGCGCCCGGCGATCTCGCCCTCGCGCGGGGTCAGCAGGAAGCCAAGGGCGGCTGGGCCGCGCGCTTCATGGAGCGGATGCGCGCCAAAAAGGCGCTGAAAGCGAAATGAGCGACCGTCACAAACAGATCGCCGGCGAGGCCGCCGCTTCGCGGGTCGAAGTCGACATGGTGGTCGGCCTTGGCACCGGGTCGACGGCCGCGTGGTTCGTCAAGGCCTTGGCCGGGCGGAAGTTGAGCGGACTGCGCTGCGTGCCGACGTCCGAGGCGACTGCCGAACTGGCGCGCGAACTGGGCCTTACGCTATCGACGCTGGAGGATACGCCACGTATCGACCTGACCGTAGACGGAGCCGACGAGATTGGACCCGGTCTCGCGCTGATCAAGGGCGGCGGCGCGGCGTTGCTGCGTGAGAAACTGGTGTGGGAGGCTTCGGCCCGCTGCATCGTCATCGCCGACAGCGCCAAGGTTGTGAAGGCGCTGGGGGCCTTCGCCCTGCCCATCGAGGTGGTCGCCTTCGGGCACAAGACGACCGCCAACCGGATCGCCGACGTGCTGTCGGATCACGAGATCGCCATGCCCGCGCGCGTCAGAAGCGCCGAGCGCGGTCTGGTTCGCACCGACGGCGGCAATCTGATCTATGACGCGAAATGCGGCGTCATCCACGATCCCGCGCGGCTCGCCGGCGATCTCAAATTGATCACCGGGGTGGTCGAGCACGGCCTGTTTCTCGACCTGGCGGATGAGGCCATCGTCGGCACGGACTCGGGCGTCGAGACCCTGCTGCCCTGAGTTTTACTCGGAAACGCCTTCGCCGCCCTCGTCGCCGCTCTCGTCCCGAATGCGCCGGTGGGCGGTGCGGATCGAGTCAACGACCTCGCCGCGCTGGGCCCGTCCGCTGGACGCATTTCGCTCTGCGTCATACAGCCCGCCGAGGTAGGCGCGGTCCCAGTCCATCAGGCCCGAGGCCGCGGTTGGATCCTTCATCACATTGAGGATGCTTGCGTAGGCGGTGGTGTCGGCATCGGGATCGATCTGCGCCAGCGACACCATGGCGATGTAGTCGGCCAGTTGCATGATCGACAGATGCGCGACCTCATCGACATCTATCAGGACGATGGCCCGCGTGAGATCATCGACGATCTGGGTCCGGATGCGCGAGGCGGCGAACACCTCGGTCTTGGGCGCATAGTCGAGCGCGCTGCCGGGGCCGGTGCAGGATCCGAGGCATTCCCCGGGCAGGCGGATCGCGCGCTCCCCGGTTTCCGAGTTGGTTGGCATGCTCATCTGCCACCACCGAACCGGCCGCGGATTACGGACGAAGTCTTCGAGCGCGTCTCCGCCCCGATCCATGCCTGAACCCCCCAGACGGAAGGCGCGGCCGCGTTCGGCGACGAGCGTTGCGGCGAGCGCGTTCGCGTCGTCAGTCGCGACGACCAGGATATTGGGCGTGCAGCCGGGCCCGCCGGTGTCCAGACCAAGATCGGCCGCCACGGTCGAAATCCTGTCCGCCATGAATTGCGCCGTCTCGGTTTGCAGGTTGGCCACCCCGACGCAGATACGGTCGTCCCACCGCGCCAGCCCGCGATGGCGGTTCGGCTCGGCGACTTCGACCACGAAGTTCCGGATCAGCTCTTCAAGCGGTCGTCCGGTGACAGTGACGTCCTCCAGAGTGACCGGGCTACCCGCCCGGGCCGCGGCGCCGGGATGGGTCTGCAGTGGAGCGGTCAGAACCGCTCCAGCCAAAAGCAGTTCAATCATCTGCGCCCTCCCGTGACACCATCCGAGACAGTAACGACGTTTTCCGGAAAAACGCAAAATGGCGGCGAGTAGGTTGCAGGGAATGCTGCGGGCCGGCCGCGCCGATGAAGGGTGATTTTACGGGCCGACGCTCCTATTTGATCCCGGCAGCAGTTGAGGAACCCGCACACCCATGACCTACGATTACGATCTCTTCGTCATCGGCGCCGGATCGGGCGGAGTCCGGGCCGCGCGCCTGACGGCGCTGGGCGGCGAGCGCGTGGCGGTCGCAGAGGAGCATCGGGTCGGCGGCACCTGCGTCATCCGAGGCTGCGTGCCGAAGAAGTTCATGGTCATGGCCTCGGACTTCGCCCACCAGTTCCACACCGCCGAAGGCTATGGCTGGACCGTCGAGTCGAGCTTTGACTGGCCTAAATTCATCCACGCCAAGGACGTCGAGATCGCCCGCCTGTCGGGCATATACGTCGCCAACCTCGGCAAGGCGGGGGTGGACCTTATTCATGGCCGGGCCGTGATGAAGGACGCCCATACCGTCGAGATCGTCGGCAAGGACCAGACTGTCACCGCCGAGCGCATCCTGATCGCCACCGGCGGCCGGCCCTGGATGCCGGCGGAGGTGCCGGGAATCGAACACGCCATCTCGTCCGAGGAGGCTTTCCACCTGCCCGAGTTGCCGAAGAGGATCCTGATCGCCGGCGGCGGCTATATCGCCGTGGAGTTCGCGGGAATCTTCGCCGGTCTGGGGGTCGAGACCACGCTGATCTATCGCGGGCCGAACATCCTCCGCGGCTTCGACGACGACGTCCGCGCCCACCTGGCCGGCGAGATCGAGAAGCGCGGGATCAAGGTCATCCTCGGCTGCCAGCATGACGCGATCGAAAAGACGGCGACCGGGCTGATCAACCGGCTCGGCAACGGTATGAGCCTCGAGACAGACGTCGTCATGTTCGCGACCGGCCGTGAGCCGCATGTGAAGGGGTTGGGCCTCGAGAACGCCGGAGTCGAGCTGACCGACAAGGGCGCGATCAAGGTCGACGCCCTGTCGCGCACGACGGCGGAGAACATCTGGGCCATCGGAGACGTCACCGACCGGATGAACCTGACGCCGGTGGCGATTCGCGAGGCCGTGGCCTTCCACGAGACGGTCTTTCGCAACAATCCCCAGCATTTCGACTATGAGGCCGTCGCCACGGCCGTATTCAGCCAGCCGCCGGTCGGCACCGTGGGTCTGTCGGAGTCCGAGGCGCGGCATTCCTGCCCGGGCGAGGTCGATGTCTATGTGACCCGCTTCCGGCCGATGAAATACGCGTTCACCGGTTCAGACGAGCGCATGCTGATGAAGCTTGTCGTGGACGCGCAGAGCCAGAAGGTCGTCGGCGCCCACATCGTCGGCCCCGAAGCGCCGGAAATGATCCAGCTGGCCGCCATCGCGGTGAAGGCGGGCCTGACCAAGGCCCAGTGGGATGCGACCTGCGCCGTACACCCGACGATGGCCGAGGAACTGGTGACGCTGAAGGAGAAGCAGTCTCCAAACACCAGCGCAGGCTAGTGCATCCGCCTTGTGTCACCGCGCTTCATTGTCCACAGCCGCCGCCCGGCCTATCCTGCCGACATGACCGCCCGCTGGACCCCCGATACCTGGAGACACAAGCCCGTCACGCACATGCCGTCGGACTATCCCGACGCGTCTGCGCTGGCCAGGGTTGAGGACGAGCTGCGCGTCCTGCCGCCGCTCGTATTCGCCGGCGAGGCGCGGAACCTGACGGCCAAGCTGGCGCAGGTCGAGGCAGGCGACGCCTTCCTGCTGCAGGGCGGCGACTGCGCCGAAAGCTTCAAGGAGTTCTCGACCGACAACATCCGCGACACCTTCCGTCTGATCCTTCAGATGGCGGTGGTGCTGACCTTTGCGGGCCGCAAGCCGGTGGTAAAGGTCGGTCGGATCGCCGGCCAGTTCGCCAAGCCGCGCTCGTCGGCGCTCGAGACCATCAGCGGCCAGACCCTGCCCAGCTATCGCGGCGACATCATCAACGGAATGCCGTTCACCCCGGAGGAACGGCTTCCGGACCCGCAGCGCCTGCTCCGGGCCTACAACCAGTCGGCGTCGACGCTGAACCTGCTGCGGGCGTTCGCCGGCGGTGGTTACGCGGACCTGTACAACATTCACCGCTGGACCATGGGGTTCGCCGCCGACAGCGCGTATGGGGCCAAATATCGGGATCTTGCCGACAAGATCACAGAGGCTCTCGCCTTTATGGAGGCGGTCGGCGTAACGCCGGAGAGTCATCCGGATCTCAGCCGCGTGGAGGTATTCACCAGCCACGAGGCGCTGCTGCTCAACCTCGAGAGCGCCCTCACGCGGCTGGACGCGGCGACCGGGGAATGGTTCGACACGTCGGCGCACATGGTCTGGATCGGCGAGCGGACCCGTCAGATCGATGGCGCGCATGTCGAGTTCGCGCGGGGCATCCGGAACCCGATCGGCCTGAAGTGCGGCCCGACCATGGAGGCCGATGAGCTGCTGGCGCTGATCGACGTGCTGAACCCCGACAACACGCCGGGTCGTCTGACCCTGATCGGCCGCTTCGGGGCTGACAAGGTCGGCGAACGGCTGCCGCGCCTGATGAAGGCGGTCAAGGCCGCAGGCAGGCGCGTCGTCTGGTCTATCGACCCGATGCATGGCAACACCCTGAAGGCTGGCAACGGCTACAAGACACGGCCGTTCGAGCGCATCCTGACCGAGGTCCGCACCTTCATCGACGTGGCCGAGGCCGAGGGCGTCCATCCCGGCGGCGTGCATCTGGAGATGACCGGCCAGAACGTCACCGAATGCCTCGGCGGGGCCCAGGCCCTGACCGAGGACGACCTGTCCAGCCGCTACCACACACACTGCGACCCTCGACTGAACGCCGACCAGGCGCTTGAACTCGCCTTCCTGGTCGCCGAGCGGCTTAAAGCCGGGCGTCAGGCCCGTTCAGAGGCGGCCTGAGATGGAGGGCGTGGGCCGACCCGAGGACGACGACCGGGGCGGCCGCTGCGCCTATCAGGGGGCGCCGGGCGCGTTCAGCCACGAAGCCTGTCTCGATCTCAGACCGTGGGACGAGGCGGTCGCCTACGACAGTTTTGAAGCCGCCATCGGGGCGCTGAGGTCCGGCGAGGTCGGGTGCGCGCTGATCCCGGTGGAGAACTCCACGATGGGGCGGGTCGAGCCGGCGGCGACCCTGGTCGAGGACGCCGGTATGACCGTCGTTTCGGAAGTCTGGCGACCCATGCGGCTGGCCCTGATGGCTCCGGCCGGGGCGACCCTGCGGACCGTGAAGACGGCGGAGAGCCATCCGGTCGCCCTGCGCCAGTGCCCGGGCTCCCTCGCCGAACTGGGAATCGAGCCGGTGGAGGCGTTCGACACCGCCGGCGCCGCGCGGGCCGTGGCGGAGGCGGGCGACCTGACCCGCGCGGCGGTCGCGCCGGCCCGTGCCGCCGAGGTCTACGACCTTACGATCCTGCGCAACGACATTCAGGATTCCAGCGACAACCGCACGCGGTTTGTCCTGTTGAGCGCCTGACCTTCCAGCGAGGGACAGCGGCGTGGATCAGCCGGCCTTGGCTTCGCGGATGGCGCGATCGATGTCGGCCGGCTGGATGCTCGGGTTGGCTTTCCCGTTGATGAAGAATGTCGGCGTCCCCATCAGCCCGAGGCTGTTGGCCGCCGTCTGAATGTCAGCCAGATGACGGGCGGTCGCGGGCGAGCTCATCGCCGCCTGCGCCGCGGAAGCGGCGAGGCCGTTGGCGGCCAGAATGCGGTCCACCGCCGCCTTGTCGAGCGCCGGTTCGGCCATCAAGGCCCGGAACACCGGCAGATATTTGCCCTCGGCGTGCGCCGCCTGCGCGGCACGGGCGGCGTAGTGCGACAGGTCCTGGTCGCCGCGGTCGAGAATGGGCCAGTCCTTGAACACGAACCGCACGTCCGGGTGTGTCTGCATCAAGCGCAGCACGTCGGGCGCGGTCGCCTTGCAGCCAGGGCAGCGAAAGTCGAAGAATTCGATCACGGTGACCTTGGCGTCTACGGGCCCGAAAGCCGGATCGCTCGGGCCCACCGCCAGCAGCGCCGGATTCGCGGCCGCGCTGGCGTTGATCGCCGCGGTGCGATCGCCGTCCTGTTTGGCCTGAAGCGCTGCGCTGACCTCCTGCAGGATTTCAGGATTGTTCATCAGATAGGCCCGCACCCGCCCGTCGAAATCCCTGCCGGTCGCGTAGGGCGCGGCGGCGAGGCCCAGAGCAAGAATGGACACGCCAAGGGCCGCGATGCTGGCCCCCGGGCGAGAGAGGAAGCCCCCGTCTCGAGCAGAAGCTGGGGCCGGATCGGGCGCGTCAGTCATGCAGGTCTCCGGGGAGGAACGGTCAGCCGGCCGTGGCCGGGACGACAGCGCCCCGGTCGCGGCGCTGGTTTCGGCGGTCGAGGGCGTCGACGTCGTCCTGGGTGGCGCCCGAGGCGAAGACGATGTCCATCGCCCGGGTCCATTCGGATGAGCCCGGGGTGAGAAGGTCGCGGGCGCGCAAGGCGAACTGCGTGGCCTGCTCCTCAGCGCCCATGGCGAAATACATCTCGGCAGAAGCAAGCCGGGCCTCGCCCTCCTTGTTCTGGCTCGCATAGGCCTGACCGAGCAGCCGCCAGCCGAGGGTGTTGTCGCGCTCCATGGCGGTGGCGCGCTTCAGCTGCGTCACCGCTTCCTCAAGCTTGGCGGGGTCGCCTGCCTCGATCAGGGCGTGCCCCAGATTGACCCGCAGGAGCGGCGCATCCGGCTTGAGTTCCACCGACCGCTGGTGGGCGCCGATGGCTTCCGCGGCCCGGCCTTCCTCAAAGAGGATTTGCCCCTTCAGCTCCCAGAAGTAGGGATTTTCCGGCTGCTCGGCGAGGAAGACATCGACGGCCGCCAGCGCCTTCTCGGTCTGACCGTCACGGTACCATGCGATCGCGCGGGCGTAGCGGGCGGGGAGGGACGTATCGCTTTCGGGATAGTCCTGAAACGTCTGGTTCGGCGCGTCCATGAAGGCGTGGATCTTGGCCAGAACGAGGGCATGCTGGGCCATCCGCTCGGGACTGTCGCCGCGCCCGTAGTTCGACTGCTCGCTCACGAACCTCCGGAGGTTTTCGATCCGGTCGGACGATAGCGGGTGGCTGCGGAAATAGGGAAAGCGGCGGGCGTCGGAGAAGACCTCCTGCGACCGGAAATTCTCGAAGAAAGTCACCAGACCGCGCCCGGACTCACCGGCGTTCTGCAGCGCGCGGGCCCCGGTGTTGTCCGCCTCGCCCTCCTGATGGGTCATGTAACGCAGGGCGCTGAGCGTGCCGAAATACTGGC
>DASRWP010000012.1:0-2656 GCA_035654535.1 Brevundimonas sp. | reverse complement strand
CGGCCGGGATGTCGGCGGCGTTGTTGGCGAAGTCGAAGTAGACCACGCGCTGCTCGACCTTGAAGGTGTCGAACAGGTCGTAAAGCAGGGTGCCGGCCCCATCCACGATCTGACCCTTCAGGGCGGACAGCTTCATCACTTCGGTCGTCAGGTCGAACTTGAAGCGGTTGCGACGGTGACGGGTCTCGACCCGGCTGACGATGGCCTCCTCGGGGGTGTTAGTCCGGGCGGCGTAGGCCAGCCATTCCCGCAGATCGTTCGCGAGAACGGAGTCCTCGTGGCTGATGTTCGGGATCTCGAAGATGACGCCGGAGCCGGGCTTGTGGCTGGCGATCGTCGAGGGGCGTCCGCCGGGCGTGACCGGCAGCGCGGTGATCAGGCCGTCGATGATGTCGACGCGCACGTAGGGCGTGCTGAGACCGGCGGCCGGGAACAGGCCGTCGGCGTTGACCTGACCGAAGGTGGTCGGGACGCTGTTGACCAGACCGACGTGATCGGCCGCGATCAGGGGAAGCGCGGAGGCTTCGTTCATAAGCAGTTCGGGGTCCATCGGGACCTCCTCTCGATGAAATGAAGGGAGTGGCGAACCCCGGCCGCGCGGGCGGCCGGGGGTGGTCGGAGCGCGGCCTTAGCCGGTCTGACGGCACTGCAGGCCGAGGGCCTCCAGCGCCGCGTAAGCGGCGGCCTTCTGATCGTTGGTGACGCCTTCGTGGAAGACGATGTTCTCGCGGCGCAGGATCGCGGGACCGCGAGCCAGGACCGTGATCTCGCCGTCCACGTTCTCCTCGGCGACGGCCTCGAAGCACGCCACGCCGGCCACGGTCTGGGAGCCGTTGACGCCCGCCGGGTCCCAGCGAACGAACTTGCCCGGAGCGTTGGCGTAATCGACGGTGACCGGGAACCGGTCGCCCGCGATGAAGTCGACGCCGCCGTCGGCGACGGTGAAGTTGATGCCGCCGTTGTAGGCGACGCCCACCACGCCCGCGCCGTCCAGCGTGCCGTCGGGACGGAACACCTGAAACGCGCCGGCATTCGCGCCGGGTTCGACGATGACCACCTGCCACAGCCCTTCGGGGGCTCCGGCGTCTGCCGTCACAACGCCCGGAGCGCCGTTGCCGGTGCCGACGACTGCGCCGGCCGTAACGGTCGCCGCGCCCAGAAGCACCTTGGCCACGACGGCGCGGGCCGGAACGACGCGGACGCCGCCGGCCCCGGCGAGCAGGACGCCTTTGTCGGTCGTGTAGGTCGGATCATACTCCGAGTGGATCAGGTCGCTGAGGCCACGAAGGCCCGTCTCGATTGCATAGGCCCGCATGGCGGACTCCTCTGTTCAGTTTTCAGGGAGAGACACGACGGACGCGGCCGTCGCGTAGAGGGGTAGAGCGCCGCGTCGCGCGAAGTCGGATCAGGCCTTGGACGAGGCCGCCTCGCGGTTGCGGGTGATCCGGGCCTGCACGGCGCTCTGCATGCCGGCGCGGACGCCGCCCTGCGGTGCGTCGCCGCCCAGACGCGGGGACGAGGCCATCAGCCGGTCCAGCCGGGAGGCCTTGGGCTGAGCGGGGGCGCCGACGTTGGCCTTGAACTGGGCGAGCGTCTGGCCGGACTGGATGGCGGCGAGGGCCAGACCGGGATGGGTCTTGGCCTCGGGCGAGGCGGCGATGGCCTTGGCGTCATCGTCGGTCTCATCCTCGTCCTCGTCGTCCTCGGCCGGAGTGTCGGTCGGGGTGTCGGTCTGATCGGCAGTGTCCGGCGCGGCGGCGTCGTCCTCGTCGTCTTCGACGGCTCCGGCGCGAACCCGGTTCAGGTTGGCTTGCGCCAGCTTGAACGCCTTCTCGGCCTGAGCGACTTGGGCGGCGCGGGTCGGCTTGCCGCCCGCTTGGGGTTTGGTGGCCATGGGCCTCTCCTTCGGGGTGGAAGCCGACGCGCGCGCCCCCGGCGCGGCGGCTGGAGGTTGTTCCGCGGGGTCGGAAACGTGAGCGACCAGAGCGGCGAAAGCCGCCTCCTCGGTCGCGACTTCATCGACAAGCTGCAGGGCGAGGCCCGAGCGCGCCGGATCGGAATGTTCGGCCATGAAGGCGTCGGCGCGCATGGCCATCATCGCTTCGTGGGTCAGCTGCGGACGGCCGGCCGTCACGTCGGCGAAGAAGCTCTCGCCGATCTGGGTGACGTCGGCCTGCCAGGCAGCGCGGCCCTCTTCGCTCAGGGCCTTCCACCACGCGCCTTCGGTCTTCACCCCACCTTCGGGGAACTCGATGGTCGTGATCTCAATGCCGTCCTGATCCAGCGCGCCGGCATGGTTCTCGTGGCCCATGACGGCACCCAGCGAACCGACGTAGCCGAAGCGGCCGGCGATGATCCGGTCGCCCGACGACGCGATCCAGTAGCCGGCTGAGCAGGCCATGTCGGCATAGACCCAGATGGGTTTGCCGCCGGCCGCCTCGCGGGCCTGACGCATGAAGGCGGCGAGTTCGGGCAGGCCGCTGCCTGCGACGCCGCCGGGGGTGTCGAGCCGCAGGAAGACGCCTTTGACCCGGGCGTCGGCGAGGGCTTCCTTCATTCCCAGCAGGAGGGTGTCGTAGCCGTGCCAGACGACGCCGCAGAATTCCTCGCCGCGTTCCACCAGCGGGGTGTCGCAGCACATGAGGGCGATGCCGTC
>DASRWP010000011.1:0-5287 GCA_035654535.1 Brevundimonas sp. | reverse complement strand
GGGATGGCGGCCGAGGCCACGCCTGCGCTCGAAATTCTCGCGCGCAGGAAACCCGGCAGCGCCGTGGCCGAGCACAATCTCGCGGCGGCGCTTGGCGATTGCGACCGGGCCGTCGAGAGCGAGGCCGCCGCCCGACGCGCGCTGGGGAAGGGAGGCCGCGCGCCCGAGACATGGCTTGTGCTGGGCCGGGCCCTGATGGCGCAGGGAAGGCTGGATGAGACCGACGTCGCGTTCCGCTCGGCTCTCGCGGTCCGGGGTGACTTCCTGCCAGCGTTCCGGGACCTCGCGCAGCTGGTGTGGATGCGCGATGGCGACATGAACGCCGTGAACGCTGTGCTGGCGCCCCTGGCCGCCCTCGCCCGGACGCGTGAGGACGCAGCACTCCTGCTCTCGTCGATCCTGCGAGACACCGCCGGCGACCGCGCCGCTCTGGGCGCTCTCGAGCCGTGGCTTGACCGGCGTTCGGCCGATGTGTCGCTGGCGGCGGCGGCGGCGGCGTCCGGCGTCGATCCACATCTGGCGCTCGAGCACGCCCGCCGGGCCCTTGCGCTTGCCCCCGACGATCCGCGCGCCTCACTGGCCGAGAGCGCGGCCCTGATCGCCTCGGGCCGACCCGCCGCGGCGATACCCGGGCTGGAGCGGAGCCTCGCCGCCGATCCCGGCGACCAGCACGCCCGGGCGCTGTTGCTCACCGCCTGGCGCCTGACCGACGATCCGCAGGCGCTGACCGCGGCAGACTATCGGCGGCTGGTGCGGGTCTTCCCCCTTGAAGACAAGGCCGGCGACGCCGACTGGCTGGGGCGAACGGCGACGGCCTTGAGAGCCCTGCATTCCTTCCGTTCGCACCCTTTCCAGCAGTCCGTCGTCGACGGCGCCCAGTCCCGCATCGACCCGCGCGCCGCCGGAGACGCCGACCTGGACCGACTGTTCGACGCGCTGGCCGCGCCGATCCGGTCCTATATCGAGGACGTCCGACCGCCATGGCGCGGAGGGGAAGCCGGGCCAGAGTGGCGCATGTCCGGCGCCTGGTCGGTCAAGCTGGGGGCGGGAGGACGGCACGCCGACCATGTCCATCCGCGGGCGTGGATTTCCTCAGCCGTCTACATAGAGACGCCGCCGCAGGTGCAGGCCGGCGGGCGCGAAGGCTGGCTCCGTTTCGGGGCCGCGCGGATCGGGGCGGCCTTCTCGCTTCCCGCGGAACACTGGGTTCGGCCCGAGCCGGGCACGCTGGTGCTGTTTCCGTCGTTCCTGTGGCACGGAACCGAGCCATTCAGCGGCCCCGGCGAGCGGCTGACGGTGGCTTTCGACCTTCAGCCCGCCCACGACAGCTGATCACGGGGCCCGCCCGCGGCGTCCATGACGCGCCCAAACAGAAACGGCGGGGCTTGAGGCCCCGCCGTTCCGTCTTGTTGCGATCGATTTGACCTAGAATTTGGCGGTCAGGCCGATCGAGTAGCGGCGACCCAGGGTGTCGTAGGTCGACGGGTCTGTGTTGGCCTGGACGCCGGGCGAATAGACCGCCGGCTCTTCGTCGAGGATGTTGTTCACAGTGGCCCGCAGCGCGACCGTCTCGGTGATCTGCCAGCTGCCGTTGAGGTCGAAATAGTCCTTCTCGGGGATTTCGACGGCGGTGCCGAACTGCGTCATCTCGCCAACCCGGCGCCAGCGGGCGCCGAGGCCGAAGCCGCCGTTCCGCCAGTTGACCGAGGTCAGCGCCTTCCATTCGGGGAAGGTGTTGCCGAACACGCTGTCGATGGTGCCGGTCCGGTTGATGAACGGGCCGCCCGGCGCGTCCTGACGCTGACGGTCTTCCAGCCATCCGATGACGACGTTGAAGTTCAGTGTGCCCCAGTCGGGCATGCCGACGTCGGCGAGGACGAAGTTCCAGTCGAACTGGGCGTCGATGCCGGAGGTGATCAGGGTCGCCAGGTTGGCGTTCACTTCACGCGCCTGGTTGACCTGGCCCGACAGCGGATCGCGGGTGAACAGCTGGCAATAGCCGTTGTTCGGATCGAAGGTCGGGTTCTGACCCTGGGCGTTGAAGCAGCCCTGCAGCTGGGCCGAGGCGCCGATGGTGCCGATCACGTTGGTGATCTCGATGTCGTAATAGTCGATCGAGGCCGAAAGACCGGAGACGAAGGGGCTGCTCCAGGGCGAAGTGATCACCAGACCGGCGGTGAAGGAATCCGAAGTCTCCTCCTGCAGGTCGGGGTTGCCGCCGGTGATGCCGGGCACCTGGTTGTTCGAGAACACATAGCCATCGACCGCCGCGGGCGCGATGCCCTGGGCCAGGCAGAGCGACCGAACGGCGGCTGCATTGGCGCCGAGGCGGTAGCTTGAGCGGATGTCGCAGGGATCGCCCGAGAGGCCCGTGGCCGAGAAGGCGCCGATGCTTGGGAAGCTGGTGTTCACCGGGGCGAACAGTTCGCCGACGGACGGAGCCCGGACGGCGCGCTGAACACCGCCGCGGAAACGCAGGAAGTCGGTGATTTCCCAGTCCAGCGAGGCTTGATAGGCGTCGACCCAACCGACCGTGTTGTAGTCCGACACCCGGTAGCCGAGGTTCAGGTCCAGTTGCTGGACGAAAGGCAGGTCCGAAAGCAGCGGAACCAGCAGCTCGAGGAAGAACTCGGTCGAGTTGGTCGTGCCCGACAGCGGCTGGCTGGGGTTGAAGCCCGCGATTTCCGAGCCGCCGGTCGTGCCGGTCGCGCAAGGCGTGGCCGTCGTCACCGCAATGCCGGTGGCCTGACAGATGATCGGGTTCGACTGGGCCAGTGAGGCGTCAGGCCGGAACACGAAGTCGTCCTGGCGGTACTGGATGCCGCCCGCGAAGCGCAGCTCGCCGGCCGGCAGTTCGAACAGGCCCCCTTGCAGCGTGCCTTCGACCACCGTCTGCTCCTGCTCGGTCACGTTCTGGGCGCTGCGGCCGATGTAGGTGGCGCAGGCCGGCGACAGGGCCGTTTCACCGAACGGATCGAATCCGCCGGCGCACAACGAGGCGCCGCCGTCCGAGGCGTCCAGCAGGCGCTGGACCGCCGAACGCGAGACGTTGCCGGTCTGCAGGCTGATGCGCTGCATCTTGCCGTACTGGGCGTAGACGTCATAGCTCCAGTCGCGCAGGCCGACGAGATCGCCGCGGATGCCGACCGTCCCCTGATAGACCTCGTAGTTCTCGGTCGCGCGACGGCCGCCGAGGGCGTTGAAGCGCTTGTTCAGCAGGAACGAGCCGTTCGGGTTGGGGCGAGCGTTGAGGAAGGCGCGCAGGTCAGGGGTGATGAAC
Source organism: Brevundimonas sp. (assembly GCA_035654535.1). Lineage (GTDB taxonomy): Bacteria > Pseudomonadota > Alphaproteobacteria > Caulobacterales > Caulobacteraceae > Brevundimonas. Next base: position 2,007 of record DASRWP010000011.1, on the reverse strand, counting down.
GGGTTGGTGGCCAGAACGCGGAAGCCGGTCGCCGGAATCGCGCCGGCGGCCGGGGTGGCCGCCAGTTCGTTGGCCGAGGTGTATTCGGTGAACAGCAGGTTGGCGTAGATTTCCGCGCCTTCGTTGATCTGGTAGTCGGCGCCGACATAGGCGTTCCAGCGGTCCAGACCGAGCTGCAGCAGGTTCAGCGGGCCTGTGTTGTAGACGTAGTCGCCGACGCCCGGGTTGGCGAAGCCGTCAAAGTCGATGCCGCCGGGGCTCTTGAAGTTGCGCGTCTTGACGTAGCTGAACAGGGAGTTGTCGTTGTTGAAGCCGAACGCGCCGGTGTTGGGCAGGGTGGCGTCGCCGAAGTAACCGCGGACGAAGGCGAGGTTCGGCAGGTTGGTCGAATCGAAGCTTGTGCTGCCCAGCGGCGAGGCCCCCGATGGGCCCGAAATGGAGGAGAACTCGCGGGCGGCGTTAAAGATTTCGTCGCGGGTCGAGCGGCCCAGCGACATGACCACGTTGCCGCGGCCGTCGGCGATGTCGCCGCCCAGCGTCAGCGAATAGGACTCGGTCACGCCGTCGTCACGGTCGGTGACGCCGTACTGGGCGTCGATCTGAACGCCGCTGAAGTCCGTGTCGAGGATGAAGTTGGCCACGCCGGCGAGGGCGTCCGAACCGTAGGCGGCCGAGGCGCCGCCCGAAATCACTTCGACGTTGCGGATCAGCGGGGTCGGCAGGATGTTGATGTCGACCGTGCCGTCGGAGTTCGAGGGCACGATGCGGCGGCCGTTCATCAGCACCAGCGTGCGCTGGGTGCCGAGGCCGCGCAGGTTGATGTTGGCCTGGCCGCCGTTCGACGGGTTGTTCGAGGTCGAGTTGATCGACGGCACGAACTGCGGAAGGTCGTTGATCAGGGTGTCGATGGTGACCGAGCCGGTGGCCTGGAAGTCTTCCTGGCTGACGGTCACGATCGGGCTGTTCGACTGGTAGTCCTGACGCGTGATGCGCGAGCCGGTGACGACGATGTCGCCGATCTCGGTGGCCTGCTCGTCCGCCGGATCCTGGGCAGGCGGCGTCTGCGGGGCGGTCTGGGCGGCTGCGCCCGTGGCCGCAAGGGCCATGGCGGCCATGGCGCCGCCGAAAATGGTCGTTCGCAGTAGTCGCTGCTTGGTCCGGTCTGTTCGCACGATTGTCCTCCTGAGAAATCCGGCGAGCGGCAAACGCCGAGCACCGTTGCGGTTAGCTGGACTGTCTGATGATCGTTTCGGAATGGCAATGCTTGAAACACGAGCGGCGCATTCCTGTCACTTTCCGGTCACAGTGCGCCGGACGGGCCGCGCCGCGAGGCGCGCAGCATGGAAAAAAGGGCCGGCAGATCCCTCTGCCGGCCCTTCCGTTCAGTTGGCTGTAGCGACGCTATTCCGCCGCGGCGATCTCCGGGCCGCGGGCCAAATTCCGCAGCACATAGGGCATCACGCCGCCGGATTTGAAGTAGTCGAGCTCGGTCTGGTTATCGATGCGGCAGCGGACCGGGAAGCGGGCCATCTTGCCGTCTGACGGTCGGAACAGCTCGACCCACAGGTCCTGCCGCGGACGCAGCCGGCCGGTATTGGCGTCAGACAGGCCGCGGATCGTCACGATCTCCTCACCGGTCAGTCCGAGGCGGGTCCAGCCCTCGGCCTTGAACTGCAGCGGCACGACGCCCATCCCGATCAGGTTGGAGCGGTGGATGCGCTCGTAGCTCTCGGCGACGACCGCCCGCACGCCCAGCAGCCGGGTGCCCTTGGCCGCCCAGTCGCGCGACGAGCCGGTGCCGTATTCCTTGCCCGCGAAGACGACCAGCGGCCGGCCCTCGGACTGGTAGCGCATGGCCGCGTCATAGATCGACATCGTATCCTGCGACGGGAAGTGTTTGGTCACCCCACCCTCGATCTCGGGGGTGATCCGGTTGCGGATGCGGATGTTGGCGAAGGTGCCGCGCATCATCACTTCGTGGTGGCCGCGGCACCTTCGCCAACATCC
>DASRWP010000010.1:0-1809 GCA_035654535.1 Brevundimonas sp. | reverse complement strand
GCCGGTGTTGGACTGCCGCCGTTCGCACGGGAGAACGGATGCGTCACGACCAGTTCGATTTCGCCGCAGGCGCGCGGCTCGCAGGCCTCGCACTCATGTCCGCCGTCGCCGCCGCGGCCATTGTGATCGTATTCGGTCAGGCGCTGCGGCCCGGATCCGCCGAAGCGAGGGCTGACATCGCGGCCGAACGGTCAGCCTTCACCCGCGTCGCCCTCCCCTAGCTCCGCCCGATCGACGTATACCGGAACCCCCGGGCCCTCAGGTCGTCGGGCCGGTAGATGTTCCTCAGATCCACCATCACCGGCTGGTTCAGAAGCAGTTTGACGCGGTCGAGGTCCAGCGCCCGGAACTGGTCCCATTCGGTCAGGATGACGACGGCGTCCGCCCCCTCGACCGCCTCGTAGGGCCCGTCCCGGAAGGCTACGCCGTCCAGCAGCTTGCTCGCCTCGTGCATGCCCTCCGGGTCGAAGGCGGTGACGGTCGCGCCCATGGCGATCAGGGCCGGGACCACGTCCAGCGACGGCGCGTCGCGCATGTCGTCGGTGTTGGGCTTGAAGGTCAGACCCAGCAGGGCGACGGTCTTGCCGCTCAGGTCTCCGCCGGTCTCGCTGGTCAGCGCCCGGGCGATTTTACCGGCCATCGCCTTCTTGCGCGCGTCGTTGATCTCGACCGTGGTCTCGATCAGGCGAACGGGCGCGCCGGCGTCGCTGGCGGTCCGGACCAGCGCCAGCGTGTCCTTGGGGAAGCACGAGCCGCCGTAGCCGGGCCCGGCGTGGAGGAATTTCGAGCCGATCCGCTTGTCCAGCCCGATGCCGCGCGCGACCTGCTGCACGTCGGCCCCCACCGCCTCGCACAGATCGGCCATCTCGTTGATGAAGGTGATCTTCATCGCCAGGAAGGCGTTGGCGGCGTATTTGGTGAGTTCCGAGGTGCGCCGGCCCGTGAACAGGATCGGCGTCTCGTTCAGGTTCAGCGGCCGGTAGAGCTCGCGCATCACCGCCTGGGCCCGCGCGTCCTCCGTGCCGACCACAATGCGGTCGGGCCGCTTGAAGTCCTCGATGGCCGCGCCCTCGCGCAGGAACTCCGGATTGGAGACGACGGCGAAGTCGGCCTCGGGATGGCGCTCGCGGATGATCCGCTCGATCTCGTCGCCGGTGCCGACCGGCACGGTCGACTTGGTCACCACCACGGTGAAGCCTTCGATCAGGCCGGCGATTTCCTCCGCGGCCGCGTAGACATAGGACAGGTCGGCATGGCCGTCGCCGCGCCGCGACGGCGTGCCCACGGCGATGAAGACCGCGTCGGCCGAACGGATCGCCTCCGCCCCGTCCAGCGCGAACGACAGCCGCCCGTCGCGGACGTTGGCCGCCACCAGATCGTCCAGACCCGGCTCGAAGATCGGAATCTCGCCGCGCTCCAGCCGCTCGATCTTGGCCGCGTCCTTGTCGACGCACACGACCTCATGGCCGAAGTCGGCGAAACACGCCCCCGACACCAGCCCCACATAGCCGGTTCCAATCATCGCCACGCGCATGCGGCCCACTCCTCCAGGTCAGGGAGACCGCATACCCAGCACCCGGCGGCTTGGCCACCCCGAAGGCGCCGTTCCCCCATAGCAAAACCGCCGGTCCCTTTCGGGACCGGCGGCTCTGTGTCGTGCGGCCTTCGGCCTTCCGGGTTTAGCGGAAGTTGATGCCGATGGTGGCGCGGCGGTTGAGGGGCTCGCGCACGCCGTCGGCGGTCGGGCGGGCCAGGGCGGTTTCGCCGCGGCCGTCCAGCGAGATCGCGCCGCCGTTGACGCCCTGGGCG
>DASRWP010000009.1:0-1807 GCA_035654535.1 Brevundimonas sp. | reverse complement strand
TGGAGACGCCGCGCGCGCCAGAACCCGCGACCGACTACGTGTTCCAGACCCGCGACGGCGCGCCGGTCCGGCTGGCGGACTTCCACGGCAAGGTGGTGGTTCTCAACGTCTGGGCCATGTGGTGCGTCCCGTGCCGGACCGAGATGCCGACGCTGGCGCGCCTCGCCACGGCCTATGCGGACCGCGATCTCGTGGTGCTTCCGGTCAATGTCGACACCGGGGCGGAGCAGGTCGCTGCGGCCGCGGCCTTCATCGACGGACACGCGCCGCTACCGCTGTACAGCGACCCGAAATTCCAGCTGCCGTTCGAGCTGCCGGGCAAGGGCAAGATGCCGCAAACAGTGCTGCTGGACCGTCAGGGACGGATCCGCGCGCACCTGTCGGGCGAGGCCGACTGGGCCAGCGCCCAGGCGCGCGCGCTGATCGACGCCTTGCTGGCGGAAGACGCCGCCGCCGCCCGTTCAACCGGGGCTCCGGCCGTCCGGGGCGACTAGTTGCCCCGGGTGTCGGCGGCCGTTTCGGCCTTCTGGGCGTCGGCCTCCCGGTCGAGATTGTCGGTGGCCTCATCGACCTCCTGCGCCACCTCGGAGGCCCCGGCGGCTATGGCCGAGCCGACCTGGGCGGCCTCCTCCTGCAGGGACGCGCCCGCGGCCTCGGCGGCCTGTCCCGTGTCGGCGGCGGCGTCGTTGGCGTCGGCTTGGGCGTCGTCTTGCTCGGCTTGGCTACAGGCCCCGACCGCGAGCGACAGGGCCGCGACGGCGGCGACGGCGGAGATGGAAATGCGCATGGAGAGCCCCTGAAACGGTGAACCTTGGCGGTAAACGCAGCGGGGCGGCGGCGGTTGCGCGCCGCACCGCCCGGAACGCGCCCCGCCTTCAGGCCGCGGCGTCGCCCCACACCGCTCGCAGGCGCGCGCCCCGGCCGCAGAACCGGCTGTATCCCCCGTATCGAACAGGGTTCAGACGCGCGAAGTCCTGATGGTGAGCCTCGGCGGGCCAGAATCGCGTCGCGTCGCGGACAGGCGTCACGAACCGGGCCGCGCCGATCCGCCCGGCGGCGGCGCGGCGGGACGCCTCGGCGGCCGGCTTTTGCGCGGCCGTGGCGAAGACTGCGGTGGCGTAGGGAGCGCCCTGATCGCAGAATTGACCGTCCGGGTCGGTCGGATCGATGGTCAGCCAGAATCTGTCGACCAGTTGACGATAGCTGATGCGGGCTGGATCGAACGTGACCCGGACCGATTCCAGATGGCCGGTGCCGCCCCGGACCACCTGCTCATAGCGGGGGTTGGCCACGCGTCCGCCGGCGAAGCCCGAGACGGCGGAAACCACGCCCGGCATCTGTTCGAAATTGGCCTCGACCGACCAGAAGCAGCCGCCGGCGAAGACGGCGGTCTCGCGGCGACCGCTGTCGACCGCCTGCGTCACGGACGGCGCGCTCTCGGCGGAGCCGCCCGGCGAACAGGCGGCGATCGCCAGCATGGCGAGGGCGGGAAGGGCGCGGCGGGACATGGCGGGCTCCAGCGGCGGCAGGCCGCTCAGAACATACGTCGGTGCGCGAGAGGGGGTTTCAAGCCCTCAAAGCAAAACCGCCGGTCCCTTTCGGGACCGGCGGCTGCGGTTGTGTGGCCTACCGGCCTTCGGCCTGCTTGAGGCCGAAGGCTGGCGTCGCCTTCCGGGTTTAGCGGAAGTTGATGCCGATGGTGGCGCGGCGGTTGAGGGGCTCGCGCACGCCGTCGGCGGTCGGGCGGGCCAGGGCGGTTTCGCCGCGGCCGTCCAGCGAGATCGCGCCGCCGTTGACGCCCTGGGCG
>DASRWP010000008.1:0-4053 GCA_035654535.1 Brevundimonas sp. | reverse complement strand
CGTGGCACTCGATCAGGGACTGACGAGCGGCCGACAGGCCGGCGATCGTTTCCATGGCCTTGGTCTGGGCCTCGGAACCGGCGACGGCGGAGATGTTCAAGGTGGTCCGCGAACCGATCATCGCCTGAACGAGGGTCGTGGCGTGGGCGATCGCTGCGTCGAGCGCTTGCTCGGTCGCATACAGGTCGCCGGCGACGCTGGCGATAACTTCGGTCTTGGTCATAAGAGCCTCCCCATAAAACATGGTGAAAGAGCTCTTAACACGAAGTCGAGCTAAGCGGTAGGGTTTTATTGACCACGTTCGGAAAGGCTCCGGTTGTATCGCCGCCGCCGCCCCCGATCGGGGGATTGTCGCCGGGCTTGTCGACCGGGCCGGCGGCCAGCGCATCGAGGCCGAGCTTCCGCGCGACGGCCGCCAGGGCGTTGTGGGTCTGGACGAGATGAGATCTCGCCGAAGACAGGGCGGTGATAGTGGCCGCGGCCTCGTCGAACACGCGCTGGCCGGTGACGGCGGACAGGTAGGCGTCGGCCCGCGCCGTCGGCAGCATGGCCGCGAGCGTCGCGGACTCGGTCAGCGCGAGGTCAATGGCGGTCTCCGCCGCATAGAGGCGCGATGCGAGCATTTCGCCGATCGTTAGTCTGGTCATGATTGAATCCTCCCCGTGACTGAGCGCCACACGAGGATGCAATCATAACGCGTTAACCGAAACAACTAGGAGTCGTCGCCGGCGATCAAAAAGTGCGCCGTCAGGGCCGCGATCGGGTTGCGGGGGTCGTCCTGCCAGGCCTCGGCGAGAACATGCGCGACCCTGCGGCCGGCGCGACCAATGCGGGCGATGGCCTTCACGTCGGCAGGACGGCCCGACCGAAGATAGGCGACACTGACGTTGATCGGCCGGGGCAGGCGCAGCCGTGGGTAGATGACAGCTACCTGAGCGATGGCCGTCAGCTCCAGCAAGGCGGCCGTGGCGCCGCCGTGCAGCGCCGGGAGCATGGGGTTGCCGATCAGGCGGTCCGCGAACGGCATGGTCACTGTCAGCGCCTGGCCGTCGCACATGGCTTCAAGCCCGAGGAAGCGGGCGTAAGGGAGTCGATCGAGGATGTCAGTCATCGGGGCCGTCCGGCCGAGGTGGCGGAGGTCGGGCCGTCGGCCCTCTCGGCCGAGCCTAGCACATAGGCGCTCTGCACGGCCGCCACCGGGTCCTCGGGATGATCCTCGAACGCCCAGCCGCGGACGAAGGCCACGGAGCGGGTCAGGCGGTAACAGCGCGCCTCGGCGATCAGTGCGCGTCGTGGCGCGGCCGGTCGCATGTAGTCGACGCGAAGATCCAGCGTCGCGATCGGTTCGAACCGGCCCAGCGCCACCCAGACGGCCATGCCTCCGACGTGGTCCAGGAGCGTGGTCACCAGACCGCCGGCCAGAACGCCCGTGTCCGGATCGCCGACCAGATCCTGACGCCACGGCACGCGGACCCTGACGCGGTCGCCTTCCAGCCCCTCGTAGGCGAACCCCAGCGCGTGGGTATGGGCGGCTCCGCTGGCGAGCTGCGGCAGCAAGGGTATGATCGGCGACGTCATCCCCGGTTTCTGGTTCGCGCAGGAAATGAGCGCAAGCCCGGCTGGCGCGTTGTCTTCCGCAATATGCCCGCCATATCCGTCCAATGATCCGTTTCGAGGACCTGCTTCGGCCGACGCCGGCCGGTCTGTACTGCCCACCCGGCGACTTCTACGTCGATCCCGTGCAGCCGGTGGATCGCGCGGTGGTCACCCATGGCCATGCGGACCATGCCCGGGCCGGCCACGGCGCGGTGCTGGCGACCCATCAGACTCTGGCCATCATGGCCGAGCGCTACGGCGAGGACTTCACGGCGCGACGGCAGGGCGTGGCTTATGGCGAGACGGCGGCGCACAACGGCGTGGATATAACCTTGGCGCCCGCAGGCCATGTGTTGGGCTCGGCGCAGGCGGCGATCCGCTGGCGCGGCATGACCATGGTGGTCTCCGGGGACTACAAGCGGCGTCGCGATCCCACCTGCCTGCCGTTCGAGCCCGTGCCCTGCGATGTCTTCATATCGGAAGCCACCTTCGGCCTGCCGATCTTCACCCATCCGGATGACAGGGAAGAGATCGGTCGTCTGCTCCATTCCCTGAGGCAGTTCCCGGACCGGGCCCATCTGGTCGGGGCCTACGCTCTGGGCAAGGCGCAGCGGGTCATCCGCCTGCTACGCGAGGGCGGTTGGGACCGTCCGATCTATGTGCATGGCGCGCTTGAGCGGCTGAACCGGCTGTACGAACGGGAGGGTGTCGATCTTGGGCCGATCCTGCCTGCCACCGGGCTGAAATCAAATGCACTTGGCGGAGAGGTCGTGATAGCGCCGCCGTCTGCGACCCAGGACCGCTGGGCGCGGCGCTTCGCCGATCCGGTGCTGGCGTTTGCCTCGGGCTGGATGTTGGTCAGGGCCCGAGCCCGCCAGCGCGGCGTGGAGCTGCCACTGGTGCTGTCCGACCATGCGGATTGGTGCGAGCTCACCGAGACCTTCACCGAGTTGAAGCCCGAGGAGGTCTGGATCACGCACGGCCGCGAGGAGGGCCTGCTGCGCTGGTGCGAGCTGACGGGCCAGAAGGCGAGGGCGCTGCGGCTGGTCGGCTATGACGAGGAGGACGAGGAAGCCCCGTCGCCGGAGGCGGTCTAGGCGGCCGAACTCCGCGAACGAGCCGGCCTCGCGTCGGGAAAGGCTTCGGTCGCCACAGACTCGAGCGCCAGAGTCATCGCCATCCGTAGACGCTCAGGCTTGATCGGCTTCTCGACCACGGCGGCCATGCCAATGGCGACGTAGCGCCTGGCGTCTTCCGGATCAGCGTTGGCGGTCAGGGCGACAATCGGCACGGTCGCCGCCGGTCCTTCCAGTGCGCGGATCGCCTGGGTCGCCTGAACGCCGTCCATGCGCGGCATCTTGATGTCCATCAGAATCAGATCGAAGCGGCCTTCCTGAACGATCGACAGCGCCTCCAAACCGTCCTCGGCCGTTTCGGAGGTGCAGCCGAACATCTCGCACAGGGCTTGGGCCACTACGCGATTGGTCGCGTTGTCGTCGACGATCAGCACGTGCGGCGTGGTCGCGAAGCCGCCATGTCCCATGCTTTCCACGTTCGACACGACCGGCGCCTCTGCCTGCGACCGGACGGCGGTCAGGTCGAAGGCGAACGTGGCGCCCCGTCCCGGGTTGTTCTCGGCCCAGATGCGACCGTTCATCCGATCGACGATCTGCCGGCAGATCGCGAGCCCAAGACCGGCGCCGTCAGGGCCGGAGCCGTGGACGAAGGGATCAAAAATCTCGTCGACGCGCTCCGGCGGCACGCCCGGACCGTCATCGCGAACGCGCGCCTCAAGGCGGATCGCATCGCCGACCGGCGTGGCCTTCAGACCGACCTCGACCATGCCATTGCGCGCAAACTTTAGCGCGTTGCCGATCAGATTGTTGAACAGTTGCTTGACCCGGACGCCGTCGAGGTCGGCCGCCAGCTCGGTGTCCCCCTCGTAACTGACCATCAGGGTCACGTCGTCCTGCGACGCCCTGGGAGCCCACATCGCCTCGATGTCGTCCATCATGGCCCGCAACGGGGTGGCTTCGGCGTGCAGTTCCATTTCCCCGGCCTCGGCCCGGGAGAGGTCGAGGGCGTCCTGCAGGATCCGCAGCAGGGTCTCGGACGAGTCGATGATCGTGGTCACATGGGCTTGCGCCTGAGCGTTCAGCGGCTGTCGGCGCAGGAGTTCAGCCACCGCCAGAACGCCGTTCATGGGCGTCCTCAGCTCATGACTCATGATGGCGAGGAACTGGCTCTTGGCCCGGGCTGAAGTCAGGGCCTGTGTTCGGGTGTCGCCCAGAACCCGCGCCTGCTCGGCCAATTCCTCGTTCTGTCGGCGCTGGCGGTCGTTCACGGCCTGCAGGAGCGACACCGCCGTGCCGACCCCGTGGTACCGGCCTTCGCGGGTGACGATGAAACCGCGCATCAACGCGCCCGGACCGCTCTTCAGCAGGCTGTCGCAGAAGG
>DASRWP010000007.1:0-4481 GCA_035654535.1 Brevundimonas sp. | reverse complement strand
GCGGCCTCGGCTATCCCAGGGAACGCGCCGAGATCATGCGCAAGAACCGCGGCGTCCTGAAGGACCTGAAGGCCGTCACCTGCCACGACATGCTTACCGTCCTCAAGTCTGTGGATCAGGATTTGCTGAAGGCCGCCGTCGCCGGCGAGCGCTTTAAGGAATACTTCTTCGCCAACGCCACGGACGAAGGAATCCGGGAATACATCCGGGGCCTCGCCAGCACCTAGGACGGTCGCGGCGCGCCTGTCGAATCCCGCACCACGAGGGACGGATCGACTTCCGGCTGCACGAGACCGGCGGGGTCAAGACCGCGCAGGCCGGCGGTCAGCTTTTCGGCTGCCATCCGGCCCATGTCGCGGATCGGCAGGCGCACGGTGGTCAGGTTCGGCCAGACCCGCGAGGCCATCGGCAGATCGTCGAAGCCGACGATGGACAGGTCGCCCGGCACGTCCAGACCGGCGTCCCGCGCGGCCTTCATCACCCCGATAGCCATTTCATCATTACCGGCGAAAATGGCCGTCGGCGGAGTCGCCATCGCGAGCAACTCACCTGCCGCTTCCACGCCCGACTCGAAGGTATAGGCGCCCTTGCGGACGTAGGATTCGTCGAGGGCGAGACCATGCTCGGCCAGCCCCTCGCGAAACCCCCTGCCCCGCTCGTGCGACGAGCGAAAGCTGTCCGGTCCCGAGATGAAAGCGATGCGGCGGTGGCCCAGTTCGGCCAGATGCCGCGCGGCCCGCGCGGCGCCCCGGCTGTCGTGGGTCACCACCATACGGGCCGGGACATCGAGAGAGACGGAGGCGATCCGGACATACGCGCAATCCGCCTCCTTCAAGATGGCGACCACCCGGTCGTCTTCCGAGACAGAGGGCGGCATGACGACCCCGAACAGCTTCTGGCGCACGACGAAGTCCCGAACCTCGTCGAGGAAGCTGTCGGAGGCGCGGTTGCAGGGGTGCACCACCAGCTCAAGCCCCGACTCGCGCACGGCGTCGAGCACCCCCTGCTGCATGTTGACGACGTAGTTCGGACTCGGGTTGTCGTAAATCATCCCGACCAGGAACGATCGCCTGAAGGCCAGACCGCGCGCTTGCGGATCCGGTGAATAGCCGTACTCGGCAATCACGGCCTCGACCCGCTTGCGCGTCTCCTCCTTGACGAAGGGCGAGTGGTTTATGACCCGGGACACGGTCTTCTTCGACACCTCCGCCAGACGCGCGATGTCGTTGATCGTGGCGGGCTTGCCGCCGGGCCGCTTCGTTTCGTTCACGCGGGAATGTCTCCGGTCGAGCGCCGTGCTTAGCGGCTGGCGCGCCGTCTGTCAGCGTCAGGTGCCCCGGCGCTGGGCGGGACGGTCCAGCACCTCGTCGCGCAGCGGGGTCATGAAGCGCATATCCCACTCGTCAGGATTGAACGGCTTGCGGGTCGCCTCGGTGACGGCCGGGTAGCCGCCTACCTCGCGTTCGTGGTCGATGATCTCGCCACGTCCCTCGGCCACCTCGGCGATCAGCAGCACGTCGCGCTGGTCCCGGTCCCATGGCCGGGCTCCGACCTGAGACAGCACCGAGACCTGCACCTGTTCGGCCGCGATCGGCGCCAGGCCATCCCACCAGACCGGCGGACGGCGCGTCTGGATGATGCGCGCGGGCGCGGTCGTGTAGCGCCCGAACATTCGTATCGGCTCACCGACCTGATCGACGGCGATGTTGTCGCGACCGTAGTATTCCACGTCGCCCGCCCCGCCGATCATCATGAAGGCCAGATGCTCGGTCGGCGTCGACGGCCCGGCGCGCAGGACGTTGCCCACGACCGTCATCTTGCCGACCTCGAACGGAACGGTCCCCCACTCCTCCGGTGCGAGGTTGTAGTGAATGGCGCGTGGACCCGGATTGTAGATCAGGTTGTTGGCGATGATGCCGTGGACGCCGCCCTTGAACAGCGGGCTGCGCTCATAGTTATGCGCGTACAGATTGCCGACGATCAGCAGCCCGGTGACGTTGTCGTGGATCAGAGAGCCTTTCGAATGCTCGCCCTTCGAGTGCGTCGAATAGGCGAGGCTTTCGCCGATCAGGTTGTTCGAGAAGGTGATGTCGTGGCTGGTGCCTTGACGCCACTCTGCAGGCGTCGAGCCGGTGAAGCGCGGCCCTGACGCGGACAGGTTCTCATCCGTGCCCCAGGTCAGGCTGCAGTGATCGACGATGACATTCCAGGCTCCGACGGTGGCGATGGAGTCTTCATCCCAGCCGCTCATCCACTCGCCGCCGGCGGAGCCGGGCCGGATACGGATGTGCTGGACGATTACGTCATGCGTCGTGATGTCCATCCCGCCCTTGATCAGGGTCACGCCCGGCGACGGGGCCGTCTGGCCCGCGATGGTAATGAAGGGATTGCGCAGCCGCAGGGTCTTCTTGCCCAGATCAATCACGCCGCCGACCTCGAACACCACGATGCGAGGCCCGTCGGCCTCGATCGCTTCGCGCAGCGAGCCCGGCCCCTCGCTGTCCAGATTGGTCACCCGGATGATCCGTCCGCCACGACCGCCCGGGGTTTTCGACGCCCACCCAAGCGCGCCCGGAAAAGCGGGCAGGCCCGCTTCAGCGACGGCGGGTGCGGCCGTCTGCGCCGTGGCGGCGGCCGGCGCCGCCAGTGGACACAGAAGGGCGGCGGCGATGGCGGCGATGCGTGCGAGCGTCATGATTCCATCCTGTCACAGGGTCGCCTGCGACCGCGACCTTCATCCGGGGCGCCGCTCCAGCGGGCCGCGCCGGATTCAAATTGACACCGGTTTCCTTCCTGCGCAATGTCTGGCGTGACAGGGGGACGGTTTGAGCCACGCACACGACAGCTCGTTGGTTTCGCCGATCGCCCGCGCCTTCGTGGACGCACGCCGGGCAGGGCGGTCCATGCCCGCTTATCCAGGGGTCCAGCCCTCGACCCTCGACGCCGCCTATCTCATCCAGGACGGCGCCATCTCCGCCTGGCCTGACCGCATCGCCGGCTGGAAACTGGGCCGCATCAACCCGCCGCACGACGCGCAGTTCGGGGCCGGACGGATCGCCGGCCCGATCTTCGCCCGCAATATCTCCACCGCCGGCCTGACGCCCACGGCCTTTCCCGCAATCGTCGGCGGGTTCGCCGCGGTGGAGGCCGAATATGTCGTCGAGCTGGGCGATGACGCGCCCGACCGCGAGGGTTGGACGGCCCAAACGGTCGCCCCCCTGGTGGGCCGCGTTCTGACAGGGATCGAGATCGCCGGCAGCCCGTTCGCCGCCATCAACGACCACGGGCCCGCCGTGACCGCCTCGGACTTCGGCAACAACGCCGGGCTGATCCTTGGGGCAGAGGTCCCGGACTGGCGCGCGCGGCTGCTTGATCTCGCCTGCACCATGACGATCGAGGGAACGGTCGTCGGACAGGGCGGGGCCGCGTCCATACCGGGCGGGCCGCTCGATTCCCTGGCCTTCCTGTTGAACCTGCTGCACCGGCGCGGGCGTCGTCTCGGGGCAGGGCAGCTGGTGTCGACGGGCGCTGCGACGGGCGTGCACGACATCCGCGCCGGGCAGAGGGCGAAGGCCGACTTCGGGCCCGAGGGGATCATCGAGTGCATCGCCGTTCCAGCCGGGGAGAGGACCGTATGACCCTGACGCGCCGCACCGTCGGTCTGGCCGGCCTCGCCGGCCTCGCGGCGTGCGCTCCGAAGGCCGAAACCGGCGGCCGCACAGTGTTCAAGGCGGTCGACGTCCACCCCGGCGACTTCCCGACCGTCACCGCCGTCAAATGGATGGGCGAAGAGCTGGGTCGCCTGACCGGCGGCCGCCTGGGGATCAGCCAGTTTCCGTCCGGCCAGCTCGGGTCGGAGGACGACTCGATCGGCCTTGCCCGCTTCGGCGCCGTCGATATGTGCCGGGTGGCGGTCGCCGCCCTCAACAACGCTTTCCCGGAAACCCGGCTTCTCGCCCTGCCCTACGTCTACCGCGACGTCGCTCACGTACGCGCAGTGGTCGACGGCGCCATCGGAACCGGGTTGCTCAACGTCTTCGCGCATCGCGGCCTCGTGGGGCTGGCCTATTACGACGCCGCGCCGCGCTGCTTCTACAATGTGCGCCACCCGGTCAGCGAGCCCGGGCAGCTGCGCGGCCTCAAGATCCGGGCGCCCCAGTCCGACATCTATCTCGACTCGATCCGCGCCCTGGGGGCCAACCCGACGCCGCTGTCTTTTGGCGCGGTGTTCTCGTCCCTGCAGACCCATCTGATCGACGGGGCCGAGAACAATTGGCCGGCGTACCAGTCGAGCCGTCAGTTCGAGGTCGCCCGCTACTGGAGCCAGACAGAGCACTCCTTCTCGCCGGACGCCCTGCTGATGTCGAAGTGGGCCTTCGACGCGCTCACGCCCGCCGACCGCGAGATGGTCCGCGATGTGGCGCGGCGTTCCGTGCAGGTGATGCGCGTCGAGTGGGACCGCCGCGAGGCTGAGGCCCGCG
>DASRWP010000006.1:0-3772 GCA_035654535.1 Brevundimonas sp. | reverse complement strand
GTACACCGAAGCCAGACTGAACCGTCGGCTGCCGGACGGCTCGGCCTATGTGGCGCTGGGCGGCGCCGTAAATGCGAACTATCGGCCGGAAGTGGCTGTGCGCGCCGGGGCCGTCTTCACCCTGGCCGGCGGTTTGACCGCTACGCTCGACGCGTCCGCCGCGCGGTACGGTTCGGGCAGTGTGGTCAGCCTGCAACCCGGACTGGCGGCGAGCCTGTTCGCCGATCGGCTGAACCTCTCCGCCCGCTGGATCAACGTACGCGACGAAACCCGGCGCCATCGGCAGGGTTATGCGCTCGGCGGCTCTTATCAGGTCACGGATCGCTTGCGGGTTCGCGCCGGCTTCGCGGATGCGCCCGAGTCGTCTGAAGGCGTGACGGTTGATGTGCGCGCCCGAACCGTCGGTCTGGACATCGGAGTGACACACCGGGCCACGGTCCGGGTGACGGCGACGTCGGAGGACCGGGGCAGCTACGAACGCGAAGAAGTCGCCGTCGGGCTCGGCTGGCGATTCTGAATGAGCCTGCTTCTGGTTCTCTGGTGGTCGTCGCTGGCCATGGCGGCGGTCGCTCTTCTATGGATGAGCACTCTGGTGGCGGCGCGCGTTCGCCGCTCACGCAAGGACGAGAGGCGGGCGCAGGAGCGGCGACTGGTGCAGTTGGCTTGCCTCGAGATCGCCGCGGGCACAGGTGACGCCGTCGCCAGCCTCAGGCCCGTCCGCGGTCGAGCCCGGCTGCTGGCGGAAAGCCTGATCGAGTTTCTGGCCATCGTGCGCGGCGCCGAGAGAGAGCGTCTTGTCTCAGCCTTCAAGGCCATGGCTATCGACGAGACCTTTCGCCAGCGCCTGTTTCGCGGGGGCAAGGCCGGCCGCATCGCATCGGCGGAGGTGCTTTCCGTGTTCCCCGATCCGGCGAGCGTCGCGGCCCTGAACAGGCTGCTGAAGACCAACCGGGATCCTGAAGTGAGAGTGGCCGCGGTCAAGTCCCTGATCGAGCTCGACGCCCCGCCGTCAATCCTCCAGCTTATCGACGATATCCGCCGTCAAGGCGTGTCGGAGTCCCTGCTCTATCTCCCCCTCATTCGTCGGTTGGCGGTTGATCAGGCCGACGCGGCGCTGGCGGCGCTGGCGGACGCCAGACTGGCGGCCGGGGTGCGGGCCCTGCTTGCGGGCGCAGTGGCTGCGGCAGGGGACTATCGCGCCATCGAACCCTTGTCACAGGCGGCGAAAAGCGGGGGGCACGGGCTGCGCATGGCGGCGGTATCGGCATTGGGCGTTCTGGCCCACCCCGCGGCCGAGGCGACAATCGTCGAGGCATTGGACGATGGCGATTGGGAAGTTCGGGCCGCGGCGTGCGAGGCCGCCGCACGGATGAATGTCCGCGGAGCCATACCGGCGCTGGTCATGCGGCTGGCGGACCCTGTCTGGTGGGTGCGGTTCCAGGCAGCGGAGGCGCTGACCCAGATGGGCCCGGCCGGAATCGCCGGACTGAGGCTGGCGGCCGGCGCTGCCGTCGACACCGTCCGCAGGGCGGCCGCTCTCGCCCTCGCCGAGAAGGGGTTGACGGTCGCCGACCCCGCTCTTGCGGTCCAATGACCGACGAAATCGCTCGCGTCCTTGTCGGCTTCGCGGCCGGCATCGCCCTGTTCGTGATCGGGACGGGCCTGCTGCAGAACTTCATCTACCTGATCCAGCTGGGGCTTGCGGCGGCCGCGCTGATTGAGCGGCCCTCCTCGCCGCAGCCGGGCGTGCTCTGGCGCCGCTACGCCGAAGCCTCGCCGCCCATCGCGCTGCTGGCGCCGGCGTTCAACGAGTCCCTGACCGTCGCACAGAGCATCCGCTCGCTGCTGTCGCTGCAGTATCCGAATTTCGAGGTTATCGTGATCAACGACGGCTCGAACGACGACACCCTGGCGGTATTGATCGCAGCGTTCGATCTTCGGCCGATCGAGCGCCACTACGACATCGCCATCGCCCATCAACCGATCCGCGGCCTGTATGGCGCGGCGCACCAACCGCGGCTGATCGTCGTCGACAAGGAAAATGGAGGGAAGGCCGACGCCTTGAACGCCGGGATCAACGTGTCCCGCGCGCCCATCTTCTGTTCGATGGATGCCGATTCCCTGCTGGAGCCCGACGCCTTGCTGCGGGCGGTTCGGCCGTTCGTCGAGGATCCGGAGCGCACAGTGGCCGTGGGGGGCACCGTCCGGATAGCCAACGGCTGTGTGATCGCCGACGGCCGCGTGGTCGAAGTGCGGGCTCCGCGCAACCCGCTCGCCCTGCTTCAGACCGTTGAATACCTGCGCGCCTTCCTCATGGCGCGGCTGGCCTGGAGCCGTATCAACGCCCTGACCATCATTTCGGGCGCCTTTGGATTGTTCCGAAGGGCGCGCGTGATCGAAGTCGGAGGATACACACACGGAACGGTCGGCGAAGACATGGAGCTGGTGGTCAAACTGCACCGGCTGATGCGGGACAAGGGTCTGCCCTACAAAATTGCGTTCGTGCCCGAACCGGTCTGCTGGACCGAGGCGCCGGAAGATTTGCGGATGCTGGGCCGCCAGCGGTCGCGCTGGCACCGCGGCGCGCTCGAGACGTTCGAGCGGCACTGGACGATGATGTTCAACCCGCGATACGGCCGGGTCGGCGTGGTCGGCTTCGGCTACATCTTTCTGGTCGATGTCCTCGGGCCGATCGTTGAACTGCTCGGTTACGTCCTGATCCCCGTTTTCTGGGGCATGGGCCTGCTGTCTATCGAGTACCTGCTGGCCTTTCTGGCGGTCAGCTTCACCTTTGGCGTCGTCATCTCGGTCGGGTCGCTGGCGCTTGAGGAATCGGAACTGCGCCGCTTTCCGCGCGCGCGCGACCTGGTGCTGCTGACCTTCGTCGCGGTCCTGGAAAATTTCGGCTACCGGCAGTTGAACAACCTCTGGCGCTTGCGCGGGGTCTGGCAGTATCTCAGGCGGAGTCAGTCGTGGGGAGCCATGACCCGCAAGGGTTTCAGGAAGGCCGCGTGACCACAGCCTCCAGCGCGTCGATCAGGGAGGCGATATCGGCCTGCGACGGGGGGCGACCGTCGACATAAGCGTCATCCACCCGTCCGGCGGTAGTGCTCACGTCCGGGAAACCAAAGGTCGCGCCTGCTCCCGCCAGTCCATGGACCAGCATTCGCGTCTCGGCGACGTCAGGCTGGCCCTCGGTGGTGAGGATGCGCAGCCGCGCCAGATCGCCCTCGCAGCGCGCGACGAACCGGGCCTTAAGCGCGGCCATCACATCGTTCACGTCGCTGCCCCGGCGAGAATGGCTCTGACATCAGAGGCGAGGATCATGGGGTCGAACGGCTTGACGATCACGTCGAGGGCGCCCAGCCGCCGGTACTGATCAACCTCGCCTGACTGGGCGCGTGCGGTCATGAAGATGACCGGCGTTCCGGCCTGTTCGGGGCGCTCGCGGATCAGCTTCAGCGTGCCGGGACCATCCAGGCCGGGCATCATCACGTCGAGCAGGATCACGTCCGGCATATAGCCGGCGTCCAGCACCTCGATCGCCGCGCGGCCCGAGCCGGCGGACCGGAGTTCCACGCCCGGATCCATTTCGAGAGCGAAGGCCGCGACCTCGCGGATGTCGTCCTCGTCATCGACGTGCAGGATCCTGAGGTTGGTCATGACGGGGTTCCGGGGGTCTTGCGGCTGAGCGCGCGCACGGTTCGCGCAAGCTGGGTCAGGGACATGCGCGATTTCGTCAGGACCGCCTCGATCGCCGGGGCCGTTTGCG
>DASRWP010000005.1:0-4793 GCA_035654535.1 Brevundimonas sp. | reverse complement strand
CCGGGCCTGATCGACAGCCATGTGCATCTGACCGGCCAGCAGAACCCGAACGGTCGGCTCGAAGAGGTCACCCAGTCCAACGCGGAACAGGCGATGATCGGCGCGCGATACGCCCGGCGCACGCTCTTGGCCGGCTTCACGACGGTGGCGGATCTGGGCGGGACCAACGAAGCGGTGTTCGCCCTGCGCGACGCGATCCGCCGCGGCGACGTGCCCGGACCCCGGGTTATCGCCTCCGGTTCATCGGTCTCGGTCCATGGGGGGCACGGAGACATCAACGGTTATCGTGAGGACGTCATGCATCTGCTCTCATCCGAGAGCGTGTGTTCCGGCGTCGACGACTGCATGCGCGCCGTGCGGACCCAGGTGCGGGCCGGGGCCGACATCATCAAGATCACCGCCACCGGCGGCGTCCTGTCGAACACGGCGGCCGGGCTGGGCCAGCAGTTCAGCGACGACGAGCTCGCTGCCATCATCGCCGCAGGACACCGGATGGGCCGTCAGGTTACCGCCCACGCCCACGGCGCCGACGGCATCAACAGCTTCCTGCGCGCCGGCGGCGACTCGATCGAGCACGGCACCTACCTCGACGCCGAGTCGATCCAGCTGATGCGACGCGAGGGCGTCTATCTGGTGCCGACCCTGATGGCCGGGGACTATGTCGCGCGCGTCGCCTCGGGACCGGACAACTTCTTCACCCCGGCCCAGACAGCCAAGGCCCTGCAGGCGGGGCCGCTGATGCTGGCGATGGCGGGCCGGGCGCACGACGGCGGGGTGCGGATCGCGTTCGGCACCGACAGCGGCGTGTCCGCTCACGGCGACAACGCCGGCGAGTTCGCCCTGCTGGTCCGGGCCGGAATGACGCCGCTGGAGGCGATCCAGTCCGCAACGGTCAACGCCGCCGCGCACCTGAAGATCGCCGCCGAGGCCGGACGGATCGCCCCGGGCATGCCGGCTGACCTGATCGCCGTGGCGGGCGATCCGCTGGCGGATGTGACGGAGCTGGAGCGGGTGCGGTTCGTAATGCGTGACGGGGTGGTCTACCGGGCCGACTGAAGCCGGCTGACAAGCAGGTCGATGAACGCCGGCTCGTTCTCGAACGTCGCCTTGACTGGCCAGCAGATAACCCGTGCCCGCCATTCGTCCGGCAGCCGTGACCAGTCTTTCTCGGTGGTGATCAGCCGGGCTCCGAACTGCTCCGCCCGATCCGCGAGAAAGCGGAGGTCTTCGTCCCGAAAGGCGGCATGATCCGGGAAGGGCGCGAAATCGGCCAGTTCGGCGCCCGCCGCCGTCAGCGCGCGCTCCACCTTCCACGGCTTGGCGATGCCGGCGAAAGCCACCAGCGGCCCGGGCGGCACGGGCGCAGCGGACAGCAGCCGGGCGACGAAGATCGGCAGGGGGCCGAACGTCTCGATGAGTTCAGGATCGGGCGCACCAGCGTCCGCAGGCATCAGGACCACCACTGCGTCGGCCCGCGTCAGCCCGGCCTTCAGGGGCTCGCGCATCGGGCCGGACGGAAACACAGAGCCGTCCCCGAACGGCCATTCGCCGTCACGGGTCTCGCCATCCACGACAATCAGGCTGAGCGCCTTGGTCAGCGCCGGATTCTGGTGCCCGTCGTCCAGCACGATCGCCCCCGCTCCAGCCGCCGCGGCGGCGCGGGCTCCATCAACCCGGTCGCGGGCGATCCAGGCCGGACCGTCGAGGGCCAGCATGAGCGGCTCATCGCCGACGTCTTCGGCGGTATGCACCGCCGGATCGACCTTCAACGGACCTGGCAGCCGCCCGCCATAGCCGCGCGAAAGGGCGTGACCTTCGAAGCCGGCGGCCCGCAGCAACCGCAGCACCTCCCGCGCCACCGGGGTCTTGCCTGAGCCGCCGACGGTCAGATTGCCGACCGATATTACCGGGGCGCCTGCTTCAACGGGACGTGTCGTGGCGATCCGCCGGGCGGTCGCCGCCGCCCAGATCCACGACGCCGGCTTGAGCAGGAAACGCAGCACCGACGCGTGGCGCGGATCCCGGGCGTACCACCAGCGAGGCGTGCTGAGCTTCATTGGCCTGACCGCGGCGGCAGCAGCGCCGAGAGAGCGTCCCACAGCCGGTCGAGGCCCGATCCCGCCTCTGTGGCCGCCCGGCGCGCATGGTCGCCCATCCGCTTGGCGGCGGCGTCATCCGCCAGCAGGGGCGCCAGAACCGCGGGCAGGTCCGCGGGGGTCTCGACTACAATCAGGCCGCCCGACCCGACCAGAGCGGCCGTAACCGCCGCCCAGTTGCTCATGTCCGGGCCGGTCACAGCCGGCTTGCCCAGCCGCGCAGGTTCGAGCGGATTGTGGCCCCCGACCGGCGGCTTTTCCAGAGCGGCGGAGAACGACCCGCCCATGACGACGACGTCGGCCAGTCGCAGGAACAGCCCCATCTCCCCGAGGGTGTCCGCGATGTAGAGGTCGGTCTCTCCATCCAGCTCCTGCCCCTCCGAGCGCAGGGCGAAGCGGTACCCGTCCCGGGTCAGGGCGGCCGCAATGGCGGCCCGGCGCTCGGGGTGCCGCGGCACGAGGATCAGGCACAGCCGGTCGGCCAGCCGGTCCAGCGCCCGCACCAGCGCGATCTCCTCGCCGTCGTGAGTGCTGGCGGCCACGACGACGGGCCGGTCGCCGATCGCGGCGCTGAGACGGGTGAAGGCTGCTGTGTCGTGGGGCGGCGCCGCGCCGGACAGTTTCAGGTTCACATGGCCGTCGATCTGCGCGCCGAGCCCCTCCAGCCGGGCGGCCGAGGTCTCGTCCTGCGGCAGAACCCCGTCGAAGGCCGCCAGCAGTTCGCGGGCAGCCCCGGGAAAGCGCCGCCAGCCCTCGACCGTTTTCTCCGTAATGCGAGCACTGGCCAGAACCAGTCTCACGCCGCGGTCCCGGGTCTCGAGGATCAGGTTCGGCCACAACTCGCTCTCTACGAACACAGCCAGCGCCGGCCGCCAGTGGTCGAGAAAGGCGGCGACCGCGCCGGGCGCATCCACCGGTGCGAACTGGTGGATCACGCCGGGCGGCAGACGCCTGGCCATCAGCGTCGCGGAGGTCAGGGTGCCGGAGGTCACCAGCACCGTCAGGTCCGGTCGGACCTGTCGGAATCGCTCGACCACGGGCAGCAGCGACAGGGTCTCGCCGACACTGACGCCATGCAGCCAGACCAGGTCGCCCTCGGGCCGCGCGATCGAAGCAAGGCCAAGCCGCTCATCGACCCGCGCCGGATCCTCCTTGCCACGCTTGACGCGGGCGTCCAGCAGGCGGGGAGCCAGCGGCTCCAGCATGTGCGTCAGCAGGCGGTAAAGGATCAGGGCAGGGCTCACGTCAGACCCGCTCCAGGCCGGTTATGGCGTCCGCTTCGGCCTCCATGGCCGTCAGTCGCTCGCCCCATGCGCGGGCGACGTCCGGCAGATTGCCTCCCTCCGGGAACCGCGTCGCGTCCCAGACGATCGCGCCCTGCCCGAAGGGCAGGGGCAGGACGGCGGCGTCCCAGGTCTTGAGGCGGATCGCCGGACTGCAGGAAACGCCGATGAAGAGGACCGGCGCGCCGGACAGCTTCGCAAGCAACGGCAGGCCCTCGGCCATCTGCCGGGCGGGGCCGCGGGGACCGTCCGGGCTGATGGCGAGGCCGCCGACCTTGAGGTGCCGGAGTGCGTCCCGAAGCGCCTGCGTCCCGCCCTTGGCGCGATCCGCCTTGTCCTTGTTCGACGACGACCCCCGGATGGCCGGGAAACCCAAGCGGCCAAGAGCGCCGGCGAAGAACTGACCGTCGGGGCTTAGGGAGACCAGCGCCTTGGCCGGCTGGGCGCGGTCCTTTGGCCAACACACCGGGGCCAATGCGATTCGCGAATGCCAGAAGGCGCACAGCACGCCGCCTCCGTCGGCCCAGACCTCTTCCGCGAGCTCTTCCCGGACGTGGGTCCAACGGATGGTGGCGAAGCAGAACCGCATCCACCCGGCCAGCAGCCACGAAAGCGTCGCCTGAACGGCGGGATTGCGCAGCGGCCTCATGAGACCGTCGCGACCGGCGTTGGCTCGCCGTCGAGCGACTGCTGCTTCGCCAGACGCGCGTACAGGCCGCCCTGCTTCACCAGCCCCGCGTGGGTTCCGGTCTCAACCACCCGCCCGCCATCAATGACATGGATGCGGTCGGCGTTGCGCACGGTCGACAGCCGGTGGGCGATCATCAGCGTCGCCCGGCCCTGCATCAGCCGTTCCAGGGCCGCCTGCACCAGCGCCTCGCTTTCCGTGTCGAGGGCCGAGGTCGCTTCGTCCAGCAATACGATCGGCGCGTCCTTCAGGAAGGCGCGGGCAATGGCGATCCGCTGGCGCTGGCCGCCCGACAGCCTCAGCCCGGCTTCGCCGGCCCGCGTCAGATAGCCTTCGGGCAAGGCTGTGATGAAGTCATGCGCGGCGGCCGCGGCGGCGGCGGCCTCGATTTCGGCCTGCGAGGCGCCGGGACGGCCATAGGCGATGTTGGCGGCGATGGTGTCGTCGAACAGGAACGGCTCCTGCGTGACCAGCGCGATGCGCGCGCGCAGGTCCTCCAGCCGCAGCTCGCGGATGTCCTGCCCGTTGACCGTCAACGCGCCCCCGGTGACGTCGTAGAAGCGGGGCAGCAGGCTCAGCAAGGTGCTCTTGCCGCCGCCTGACGGCCCCACGAGCGCGACCGTCTCGCCGGGGCTCACCGTCAAAGACACGTCGGACAACGTCGGCGCGCCGCCCGCGGTGGCGGATCCATAGGCGAAGCTGACCCGGTCGAAGGCGATGTTCACA
>DASRWP010000004.1:0-1555 GCA_035654535.1 Brevundimonas sp. | reverse complement strand
GGAAGGTCAGCTGGGCGGTCTGACCGACCAGACGCTCCAGTTCGCCGGGATCGCTTTGGCCCGGCGCCACGACGACGATCCGCTCGGCGGCCTGACGGGTAATGGAGATTTCCTTGGTGCCGGACGGGTCAAGGCGACGGCGCACGACCTCGATCGACTGGGTCACCGCGTCGGCGCCCATCGAGTTGAAGGCCTGCTGGGTGAAACCGTAGCGTACGCGGTTGTCTCCGACCCGCTGGACCTGCCTGTCGGCGACGCCGCTCGGGCCGGGCGTAATGATCGCCTGCATCGCCAGGCGCGCCTGCTCCTGCTGCGCCGGGTCGCTGAGGGTTATCAGCACGCCGTTGTCCTGACGCGCGATGCTGGCCACGCCGATGCGCGCCTCGGACATCGTCAGGCGCGCATCCTCGACCAGATTCGCCATCCGCTTGGCCCGCATGGCCGGCAGATCGACTTCGAGCAGCAGATATGATCCGCCCTGCAGGTCGAGCCCGAGATTGACCCCGCTAGACGGCAGCCAGCCCGGCAGCGCCTCGCGCTGAGCAGGGGTGAGCACGTTCGGGTAGGCGAACAGCAGCCCGAACAGCAGCGACAGGACGAGAAGGATGACCTTCCAGCGCGACAGATGAATCATGCGGGCGTCCCCGACCTTTTCAGAACGGCGTCAGGACTTGGCGATGGTCTTGGTGTCGTTGGCGGCGATGGCGGTGCGGTCGCGGACCTGGGTGATCATCTGTTTGACCACGCGGACGTTCACGCCCTGGGCGATCTCGACCATGGCCTCGTCGTTCTCGACCCGGGTGACCTTGCCGATCATGCCGCTGGACATCACGACGGTGTCGCCCCGCTTCAGGCTGGAAACCATCGCCTGATGGGCCTTCATCTGCCTCTGCTGCGGGCGGATCAGCATGAAGTAGAACAGGATGATGACGGGTATGAAAAAGATCAGGGTGCCGAACGGACCCGCCAAAAGTTCCTGCACGATAGTCTCCGCGAACGTCTGGGCCCGCCGCCCCCGGCGGCCCTTGAAAATGAGGCGCGGAAACTAGGGTGCGCCGCCGCACATTGCAACGCGACGCTTCGCCGGCGACCTCGCCGTGCGCTATCGCGGCAACACGGTCAGGGGATCGACCGCGTTCGGCCGGTCGCCACTCATGCGCCAGGTCTCGAAATGCACCGAAGGACGGCCATCGCCGGCGGTGTTGCCGACGGCGCCGATCTGCTGGCCGGCCGTGATCTCGTCGCCGTCGCGCACCAGGGCTGAGCCGAGGTGGCCATACACTGTGCGCCAGCCGTCGCGGTGGACGATCAGCACGGTCAGTCCCTGCCCCGCCAGATCGTCGCCGACGTAGCCGACGCGTCCGGCCGCTGAAGCCCGGACCTCGGCCCCCTGCGCCGCGCCGATGTTGACGCCGTTGTTGCGTTCTCCCATCCCGACCGGGCCGAAGCGGCGCAGGATGTCGCCGCGGACGGGCCAGTCCAGCGCGACCGTCGAGGCGGCGGGCGGGACCGCAACGGGGCCGGCCCCGCCGCGTGAGCCCGCCGCGACCGCCGG
>DASRWP010000003.1:0-4833 GCA_035654535.1 Brevundimonas sp. | reverse complement strand
GGCGCGGGAGCGAGCGCGCTGAGCTTCTTCGGGGCCTGGGCGCGGTAGCTCTCGTCGATCCACGACCGGAACATCGGCATCGGATCCTCCGCGCCGTCCGGCCATGAGGCCGTCACCCAGCCGCTCTTGCCGAGACCGTAGCCGGTCGGCTGAACGAACGGCATCTCGCGCGCTTCAGGGCCGGAGAACGGCAATTTGCACGAAAGGCTGAACGGGTCGCCAGCGACGCTGAGGTAGGCGAAGGTCTTGTCACGCACGGCGAGGTCGGCGTGTCCGGGCCAGGGGCTCTTCAGGTGCGTTTCGGGATAGGTCAGGCCGAAGGCGCGCAGGGCGTCCGCCGCAACGTTCGCAGCGGTCAAGAGCCGGCGCCCACGGTGAAATGTTCCGCCAGCCGTCGGAATTGCTCGGCGATGACGCCGTCGATGACGTCGGCCATGGCGCCCGTCCCAGCCCCCTCGACGACGAAGGTCCATTTCAGCGACCGCGCCGCGCCGTCGCGCGGGTCGGCCCAACTCATGGTCAGCACGGCCTTCGCGTCCGTGGCCTGAAGCGGCCCGAACGGTGCATTGAAACGGACCATCCGCCGCTCCGGCCAGACCAGAACCGTCTCGCCGTGCTTGACCCCGCCGTCCGGCAGCGCCTCGCACCAGCAGCCGCCCGGCGTCAGGTCGAGGCGGATGTTCGAGGCCGATCCCGAATAGGTGTGGGCGTCGCTCCACCACGCGCCCGGACGGCCCACGGCGGCGAGGATCGCTTCCGGCGACGCGGTGACCGGCTGTTCGAAGCTGAGGCTGAACCCGGTCTCGGAGCGGCTGACGACCTCGGCGGCGGCCGGGGCCGGCGAGAGCGTCAGCACGGCGCCAAGCGACGCGAGCAGGGCCCTGATCATCATCGGTGTGTCCTCCCTCACGCATCGACTGCGGATCGGGGGCTCGCGTCAAGTCGGGCGCGATATCTTATGCGGCGGCGAACGCCAGGGGCGCGCCCCAGAACTGGCTGACCAGTTTCGACTGGGGCCCGGCCTTGCCGCTGGTCAGGAAGTCGCGGCGGCCAGAGCCGCCCAGCGCATACTCGGGGTGTCGCTCGAAGTAGCGGGCCAGGGCCTCGGCCACCGCCGTCGGCTGGTGGATGACGGGGGTGCCCGGCGGCAGGGCGGCGGCGAACAGGTCCGCGACCATTTCGTAGTGGGTGCAGCCGAGAATGGCCTGGTCCGGATGGCGCCCGATGCGGCGGCGGAGGGCGTCGACGTGATCGTCGACCACCGTCTTCAACTCCTCGGTCGGCGCGCCCAGTTCGATCAGACCGGCGAGGCCGGGACAGGCTTCGGAGAACACCGCCAGATCCTCGCGCCGCTTGTCGATCTCGATCTCATAGACCCGGCTCATCGCGGTGGCGGCAGTGCAGAAGACGCCGGTGACGTCGATGGCCTCGATCTTATCGTCGATCGCGGTCCGCTCATAGGTCCACGGCAGTCCGGTCGCCGCCTCGATGGTCGGTACGATGATGCCCAGCACATTGATCGGACGACCGTGACGCACGCGCGCCTCCGGCACCCAGGTCTGTTGCAGGCGGCGCAGGGCGATGGCGCTGGCGGTGTTGCAGGCCAGCACGATGACATTGGCCCCGGCCTCGAACAGGCGCTCGCAGCCCATGCGGGTCAGTTCGACGATCTCCTCGCCGCCGCGGCCTCCGTAAGGGGCGTTGGCCTGATCGGCGAGATAGACGAAGTCGCGCTCGGGAAAGCGCCGCGTCAGTTCGCGATGGACCGTCAGTCCGCCTACGCCGGAGTCGAATACGCCAATCGCCATGCCGGGGCTTTAGACGGGTGGTCCGGCTGCGTCCATGCGCCGCCTGCGAACATTATCGCCCGTTCAGGTGACAGTCAGGGCCCGGAGGGCCTAGGTTCACGGGAACGAAGCCCCGGACGGAGTTTTCCATGCACAGACGACATCTTCTTATCGGCGGAGGCAGCCTTCTGGCGCTGGCCGCCTGCGCCTCGAACGGAACGCCCATGACGGGATCCACGCCCGCCGCGACCCTGCAGGCCGACGCCGCCGTCGCTCGCGCCCTGCTGCCGACGCAGGCCCCGCGCGCCGAACTGCTTCAGCCGTGGATGGGGCCGTATGACGGGGTGCCCCCGTGGGACAAGGTCACGCCAGCCAAGCTGCGGGCGGCGATGCTGGAAGGCATCGAGCTGCGCCGGGCCGAGTACACGGTCATCGCCAATAACCCTGATGCCCCGACCTTCGCCAACACCATGGTCGCCCAGCAGCTGGCCGGACAGCCGCTGCAGCGCGCCAGCGCCCTGTACGGCGTCATGACCGGCAACATCGGCTCGGCCGAGTATCAGGCGCTGGATCGCGAACTTTCGCCCATCCTGTCCGCCGCCGGCGACGAGATCACCTTCAACGAAGCGCTGTTCCTTCGGGTCAAGGCCGTGGCGGACAATGCCGCGGCCGCGGGCCTGACGCCCGAGCAGACCCGGCTGGCGACGCGCAGCCGCGACGCCTTCATCCGCAACGGCGCCGCCCTGAACGCAGTCGGCAAGGCCGAGCTGGGCCGGATCAACACGGCGCTGTCCAACGCCTTCACCAGCTTCGGCCAGAAGGTCGTCGCCGACGAGAACGCCTGGACCGTGATCCCGAACGAGGCCGGCGTCGCGGGCCTTCCGGCGTCGAACAAGGCCGCTGCGGCCGCCGCGGCCCGATCGCGCAGCCTGCAGGGCTGGGCCATCGTCAACACCCGCTCAAGCGTCGATCCGTTCCTGAGCTTCGGCGACGACCGGGGCCTGCGCGAGCAGGTCTGGCGCAAATTCGTCAACCGCGGCGACAACGGCGGAGCCAACGACACCAATGCGACCATCGCCGAGATCGTCCGCCTGCGCGACCAGCGCGCCAAGCTGCTGGGCTTCCGCAACCACGCCGAATGGCGGATGCAGGACACCATGGCCCGGACCCCCGCAGCGGCCATGGAGCTGATGAACCGGGTCTGGGCCCCGGCCAAGGCGCGGGTCGTCGAGGAGGTGGCCGACATGCGCGCCATCGCCGGCCACGAGATCGAGCCGTGGGATTATCTCTACTATGCGGAGAAGGTCCGGAAGCAGAAGTACGACCTCGACCAGAACGAGCTGAAGCCGTATTTCGAGCTGAACAACGTCAAGCGCGGCGCCTTCTATATGGCCGGTCGCCTGTACGGCTTCGACTTCACTCCGGTCCCGGCCGGCACGGTCCCGGGCTTCCACCCGGACGTCGAGGTGTTCGAGGTCACCAACAAGTCGGACGGCAGCCACGTCGGTCTGTTCTACTCCGACGACTTCTCGCGGCCCGGAAAGAGGTCGGGGGCGTGGGCGACGACCTACCGGAGCTATTCGACCTACGACGGCCGGAAGAACGTGCTGTCCTCGAACAACAACAACTTCACCAAGGCCGAGGGCGGCGAGCCGATCCTGATCTCGCTGGACGACGCCCAGACCCTGTTCCACGAGTTCGGCCACGCCCTGCACTCGTTGTCGGCCAACTACACCTATCCGGCGCTGGGCGGCACGCCGCGGGACTATGTGGAGTATCCGTCGCAGGTGCACGAGCACTGGGTGCTGTCGCGCCCGGTCCTCGACGGCTTCATGAAACACTACCAGACCGGTCAGCCGATGCCCCAGGCGCTGGTCGACAAGATCGAGGCGTCGAACACCTTCAACCAGGGCTACGATACGGTCAGCTACCTGTCCTCGGCGCTGGTCGACATGGACCTGCACACCCAGGCGACGCCGCCGACCGACATCGACGCCTTCGAGCGTGAGAGCCTGGCGCGCCTGGGGATGCCGAAGGAGATCGTGATGCGGCACCGCCTGCCGCAGTTCAATCACCTGTTCACCTCGGACGCCTATTCGGCCGGCTACTACAGCTACCTCTGGTCCGAAGTCATGGACGCCGACACCTGGGCCTATTTCGAGGAGTCGGGCGACGTCTTCAATCCGGACATCGCGGCCCGCTACAAGGCCATCATCCTCGGCGAGGGCAACACCACGGATCGCGCAGAAGCCTATCGTCGGTTCCGCGGCCGGGATCCGGACGTTGCGGCCCTGCTGAAGGTGCGGGGCTTCCCGACCCGCTGAGTTCGGGCATCAGACTGACGATCAGGGCCGGGGGAGCAATCCTCCGGCCCTTTTCGCACGCGTTGACGGCGCATCAGGCGACGATCGGCAGCCGGCTGAGGGCGTAGTCGACCTGGGCGGCGCCCGGCAGTCCGGCGACCGCTTCACGACGGACAGCGGCCATGCACCATGCCCGATCGCTGATGCGCGTCGCGGGGCGGACCACGCCCCGGCACAGTCTGCGGGCGGCGCGGTCGACGCGGGCGTCGAAAGCGGCCGCCCCCTCGGCGGAGGACAGATCCAGGTCTCCCCAAACGATCCGGGCGTCATAGGCGGAGGCGGAGCCCGCGACGGCGGCGAGGGACAGGGCGGCGGCAAGAGAAGCGAGGGTCTTCACGGCAAACTCCTTGAGAAGGTCGGCGTCGCTCTTGGCGGCGACCATTTCGGGAGTATTGCCGAGCTGTTGCGGCCTGATGTGCGTTTGGCGGCGGAATAGCGACGCTTGATGAATTCGTCGAAACGTGAACGCTGATCATCCAGCGGACGCCGGGCCTGCCCTGACCCCGTTATCGCCCGTCAGCCGCCACTCAAGACGGTGGCGAGCCGCGGGAGAATCGCAATGCTCGACCGTTGCGCCGAACGCCTTGCGGCGCTCCGGATCTTCCCGCGGTCAGGGCTGGCCGGCCGCCGCCTCCAGCCCGAACACCTGACGAAGGAACATGTTGGTCACCTCGACCTGGGCG
>DASRWP010000002.1:0-1980 GCA_035654535.1 Brevundimonas sp. | reverse complement strand
GATGGAGCACCTGCGCGATGAGCATCAGCATCGTCGCCTCGGCTTCGCGGACGTCGAGATGCGCCGGTGGCTGACGGACGCCGGATTACAGCCGTCCGCTCCGATCGCCCTGCCGCCGGACACTGACGGCCTGACAGTATGCATCTGGACGGCCGAGCGGCCGGCCGTGGCCAAGGCCGCCGTCGCATGAGCATCGCTCCCCGCAGCCTCGCCGAAGCCCGCGCCCTCCTGCTGTCACCGCTGGGGCCTGTAGCTCGCGCGGGGCAGGATCTCTCGCGCCCACGCGTCTCGTTTGAGTTCTTCCCGCCCAAGTCGGACGAGGCCGAAGCGAATCTGTGGAAGGCGATCCAGCGCCTCGCGCCGCTGAACCCCGCGTTCGTCTCCGTCACCTACGGCGCCGGGGGGTCAACACGGGAGCGGACCCACCGGACCGTCAGCCGCATCCTGTCCGAAACCTCGTTGGCGCCAGCGGCTCACCTGACCTGCGTCGAAGCCAGCCGCAACGAGGTTGATGAGGTGATCCGCGACTACAAGGCCTCGGGCGTGACCCACATCGTCGCCCTGCGCGGCGATCCGCCCGGCGGCGCCGGAATCGGCGGGGCCTATCAGCCTCGCCCGGACGGCTACGCCAACGCCACCGAGCTGGCGCAGGCCATCAGCCGGGTGGGCGGGTTTGACATCACCGTCGGCGTCTACCCGGAACGGCATCCCGAGAGTCCATCGATCGATCACGACATCGACGTGCTGAAGGCCAAGATCGATGCGGGCGCTACCCGCGCCGTGAGCCAGTTCTTCTTCGACATGGACGCCTTCCTGCGGTTCCGGGACCGGGTCCGGTCGGCCGGCGTGACGATCCCGTTGATCCCCGGGATCATGCCGGTGTCGAACTTCTCCGGCCTGGTGCGGATGTGCGGCGCCTGCGGCGCCTCGATCCCCGACTGGCTGAAGGCTCACTTTGACGGGCTGGACGACGATCCCGAGACGCGCAAGCTGCTCGCCGCCTCGGTCGCCGCCGAGACCTGCGCGCGCCTGCAGGAAGAAGGCTTCGCC
This sequence comes from Brevundimonas sp., assembly GCA_035654535.1. Classification (GTDB taxonomy): domain Bacteria; phylum Pseudomonadota; class Alphaproteobacteria; order Caulobacterales; family Caulobacteraceae; genus Brevundimonas. The sequence goes on along the minus strand of DASRWP010000002.1, from coordinate 930 downwards.
GACTTCCATTTCTACACGCTGAACCGCGCCGACCTTGTCTACGCCATCTGTCGGGTGCTGGGCGTGCGCGAGACCCGGCCGGAGACCGTACAGTGAGCCGCATCGAGCGCATCGCCGCCCTGCACGCCGCCGCACGCGAACGCATCCTCGTCCTCGACGGGGCCTGGGGCGTCATGATCCAGCGCAGCGAGCTGTCGGAAGAGGATTTCCGCGGCGACCGCTTCGCCGGCCACAACGGCCAGATGAAGGGCAACAACGATATCCTGTGCCTGACTCGCCCGGACGTCATCGCAGGCCTGCACGACCAATATTTCGCGGCCGGCGCCGACATCTCCGAGACCAACACCTTCTCGGCCACAGTCATTGCCCAAGACGATTACAAGCTCGATGAACAGGCCGTTTGGGACATCAATCTCGAGGGCGCGAAACTGGCCCGCGCCGCCGCCGACCGCTGGACTGCGAAGGAGCCGCACAAGCCGCGCTTCGCCGCCGGGTCGATCGGACCGTTGAACAAGATGCTTTCGATGTCGTCGGACGTGAACGATCCCGGCGCGCGGCTGGTGACCTTCGATCAGGTCTATGACGCCTATCGCCATCAGGTGAAGGCGCTGAATGAAGGCGGCGTCCATTTGTATCTAATCGAGACCATCACCGACACGCTGAACTGCAAGGCCGCGATCAAGGCCATCAAGGACCTTGAGGATGAGGGCATGGAGGCCCTGCCCATCTGGATTTCGGGCACCATCACCGACCGCTCTGGCCGCACGCTTTCTGGCCAGACTGCCGAGGCCTTCTGGAACAGTGTGCGCCACGCCAAACCGTTCGCCGTCGGCTTCAACTGCGCCCTCGGCGGAGAGCTGATGCGCCCCTTCATCGCCGAACTCAGCCGCGTCGCCGACACCTTGGTCGCCGCCTACCCCAATGCCGGCC
>DASRWP010000001.1:0-9584 GCA_035654535.1 Brevundimonas sp. | reverse complement strand
GACCCAGGGCCTGAACCCGGAAGCCGTCCACGCCACCCGCCTGCGCCCGGGCGAAGGTCTGGTCGGGGAGGTCGCACGCACGGCCGCGCCGATCAGCCTGTCCGACGCCCCCTCCCACCCCAGCTTCGCCTACCGGCCCGAGACGGGCGAGGATCCGTACCACGCCTTCCTCGGCGCCCCCCTCCTGCGCGGCGGTCGCGCCATCGGGGTGCTGGTCGTCCAGAACCGCTCCGAACGGCGCTACGACGACGAGGAAGTCGAGGACATCCAGACCATCGCCATGGTGCTGGCCGAGACCGTGGCCTCGGGCGAGCTGCTGGCGCAGGACGAACTCCGCGACATCGAGGTGGCCCCGCACCGGCCCGAGCGGCTGAAGGGCCAGCGCTTTGCTGAAGGTTTGGCCTATGGGCACGTCATCCTGCACGAGGCTCCGGTTCCACCCGAGAACCTGCTGGCGGACAATCAGCAGGTCGAGGAAATCCGTCTGCGCGAGGCGCTGATCATCCTCAAGGCCAACATCGACTCCATCCTCGACGGGGGTCAGGGCAAGCTGTCCGGCCAGCCGTTCGAGGTGCTGGAAACCTACCGCATGTTCGCCGACGACCGCGGCTGGAACCGGTCTCTGGAAGAGGCCGTCCGCACGGGCCTGACCGCCGAGGCCGCCGTCGACCGGGTGCGTCAGGAGCACCGCGCCCGCTTCGCCCAGGCCCGCGACCCCTACATCAAGGAGCGGCTGCACGACTTCGAGGATCTGGCCAACCGGTTGCTGCGCGTCCTGGCCGGCGACCGCTTCGGCGACCGCGACCTGCCCGACGACGCCATTCTGGTGGCCCGCAATCTCGGCCCCGCCGACCTGCTGGAGTATCCGCGCAAGAAGATCCGCGGCCTGCTGCTGGAGGAAGGCTCCGCCGCCAGCCACGCCGCCATCGTGGCGCGGGCGCTCGAGATCCCCTGCGTCGGCCGCCTGATGGGCCTGCGCGACCGCCTGTCCGAGGGTGATCTGGTCATCGTCGACGGCGAGACGGGCGAGACCTATCTCCGCCCCCGCCCCGACATGCTGGCCGCCGTCCAGTCGCGCATGCAGGTGCGCAGCGCCCGTCAGGCCGAGTTCGCCAAGCTGCGCGACGTGCCCGCCGTCACCCTCGACGGAACCCGCGTCACCGTCCTCACCAACGCCGGTCTGGCGGTCGATCTGGAAAACCTCGACGCCACCGGGGCCGAGGGCATCGGCCTGTTCCGCACCGAGTTCCAGTTCATGGTCTCCGAGGAGCTGCCGCGGCTCAACAGCCAGACGGCGCTCTACAAGCTGGTGCTGGACACGGCGGGGACGCGGCCGGTCACCTTCCGCACGCTGGACATCGGCGGCGACAAGGTCCTGCCCTATCTCGAGACCGAGCGAGAGGAGAACCCGGCGCTGGGCCGCCGCGCCATCCGCCTCGGCCTTGACCGGCCCGGCCTGCTGCGCCTGCAGCTGCGCGCGCTCCTGAGCGCCGCCGCCGGACGCGAACTGCGCGTCATGTTCCCGATGATCGCCACGGTCGATGAGTTCCGCGCCGCGCGCGAACTGGTCGACGTCGAATGCGAATGGGCCCGCCGTCGCGGCCGGGCCCTGCCCGCCCTGCTGCGGGTCGGGGCGATGATCGAATGCCCGTCCCTGCTGTGGCATCTGGATGCCCTGCTGCCGCTGACGGACTTCGTCTCGATCGGCACCAACGACCTGTTCCAGTACATGTTCGCCGCCGACCGGACCAATCCGCTGGTGTCCGACCGCTACGATCCCCTCTCGCCCCCGGCGCTCCGGGCGCTGGCGGAAATCCAGAAAAAATGCGCCGACACCGGCACGCCCGTATCCGTCTGTGGCGAGATGGCCGGCCGGCCGCTGGAAGCTTTCGCCCTGCTGACCCTCGGCTACACCCGGCTGTCGGCGCCGGCGGGCGGCGTCGGCCCGGTCAAGCGGATGATCCTGTCCGCCGACCTCGGCGCGGCCCGGAAGGGCATGACCAACCTGCTCGGCTCGTCGGCAGGCTCGATCCGCGGCGAGCTGGAATCCCTTGCCCGGAAGCTGAACGTCAGCGTCTGACGCCGACTCCGGCTGTCAATCGTCCGATGACCCTTTAGACGCCGGCGCGCATGGGCATCACCGCCCGGGGTGTGGTATCGGACACCCAGTTTCAGTCAGCGCGACGGAGCGGCCCCGGGCCGCGCCGGGTGCAAGATCAGGCGCAATGGTGCGGGATTCGGACGACACGCCCAACACGGTGCTGCCCTTCCCCGGCGTAGCGGACGACGCCTCTCCGGTGACGGAGGCGGAGACCCTCGGCGACGGCTTGCGGATCGCCCGGGAACAGTCCGGCCGGTCGCTTGCGCAGTTGTCCAGCATGACGCGGGTGCCCGTCCGCTATCTGACCGCCATCGAGCAGAACGACTTTTCCACCCTGCCGAACCGGGTCTTCTCCATCGGCTATGTGCGCTCCTACGCCGAGGCGCTGGGGCTGGACGAGCAACTGGCGGTCGAGCGGTTCAAGCGCGAGACGCCCGATCCGACCGTGCCGTTGCAGGCCCCCGTGGGCGTGGCCTTCGAGGAGGGCCGGCGGGTCTCGCCCAAACTGATCGCCGCAGGGATCGCGCTTGTCGTCGCCGTCGTCGGCTGGAACGTGTTCCAGCGCATCAGCCTGATGCGCGAGCCCCAGCCCTCGGACATTGCGGCGGTGCCCGAAAGTTGGGCCGCCGCGCCGACGGTGGCCGGGACGCCTCTCCGGCTGTCCGCCCCCCAGCCGGCCCCGCCCGACCAGACCACTCCCGCCCTCTACGTCACGCCGGGGCTCGAGGCCGAACTGACCGGAATCGACCCGACCTCGCCCGCCGGGCTGGCCGCCGCGGCCGCCGCCGCGGCGCCGCCGGTGCAGCGGGCCTTCAACCCGCGCGGAGCCATCTACGGCGCCCCGGCCAGCGCCTCCCAGGTCGTCATTCAGGCCCGCAAGCCCGGGGGACTTGTGGTCCGGATGGGCGACAACCGCGTGCTGTTCGCGCGGCAGCTCGCCGCCGGCGACGCCTGGCGGGCGCCCCTCGGCGTGGCGGCCACCATCGACGCATCCAGCGACTTCGCAGATTTCGACGTCTATCTGAACGGCGAGCACGGCGGCGTCCTGACGGCCGAGCAGACGCCGCTCAGCGAGCTGAACGGCCGGGCCGAGGCGTTGGCTCGGCAAATTGCGGCCGAAGCCGGCGCCCGGGCGCAGGCGGCGCAGGCCGCGGCCCTGAGAGCCCAGGCGGCGCAGCCGGCGGCGCGGCCCGCTCCGCCCCCCGGCTGACCGCGACAGCAGCTGTCGTGGCCATGCCGCAATCGAAAGCCTATGTTGGGGCGTCATGAGCGCAGACCATTCGCACATCCGCCCCTGGCGCCACATCGAGCGCCGCAAGAGCCGCCAGATCATGGTCGGCTCCGTGGCCGTGGGCGGCGACGCGCCGATCAGCGTCCAGTCGATGACCAACACCCCGACCTCCGACGCCGCGGCGACCATCGACCAGATCCGCCAGCTGGAGGAGGCCGGCGCCGATATCGTGCGCGTGTCCTGCCCCGACGAGGCCTCGACCGCCGCCTTCCGTCAGATCGCCCGCGAGTCGAAGGTCCCGCTCGTCGCGGACATCCACTTCCACTATCGCCGCGGCATCGAGGCCGCGGAGGCGGGCGCCGCCTGCCTGCGGATCAATCCCGGCAACATCGGCTCGGCCGACCGCGTCCGCGACGTCATCCAGGCCGCCCGCAACAACGGCTGCTCGATGCGGATCGGCGTCAACGCGGGCTCCCTGGAGCGCGACCTGCTCGAGAAATATGGCGAGCCCTGCCCCGAGGCGATGGTCGAGAGCGCGCTCAATCACGCCCGCATCCTGCAGGATCACGACTTCCACGAGTTCAAGATATCGGTGAAGGCGTCCGACCCCTTCCTGACCGTCGCCGCCTATCAGCAGCTGGCTGAGGCCATCGACTGCCCCCTCCACCTCGGCGTCACCGAGGCGGGCCCGCTGCGCTCGGGCACGATCAAGTCCGCTATCGGCATGGGAAGCATGCTGTGGGCCGGCATCGGCGACACCATCCGCGTGTCGCTGGCGGCCGATCCCGTCGAGGAGATCAAGGTCGGCTTCGACATCCTCAAGTCGCTGGGGCTGCGCCACCGCGGCGTCAACATCATCGCCTGCCCGTCCTGCGCCCGTCAGGGCTTCAACGTCATCGAGACGGTCGGGATGCTGGAAGAGAAGCTGGCCCACGTCACCACCCCGATGTCGCTCTCGGTCATCGGCTGCGTCGTCAACGGGCCGGGCGAGGCGCTCTACACCGACGTCGGCTTCACCGGCGGCGGCGCCGGCTCCGGGATGGTCTATCTGAACGGCAGGATGGCCCACAAACAGCACAACGACGGCATGATCGACGAGATTGTGCGGCTGGTGGAGCAGAAGGCGGCCGAACTGGACGCGGCGCGGGCCGGGCAGCTCGCGGCCCCCGTGCTGGTCCCCGCCGAATAGCGTCAGCCCCTTGATGGAAGTCCGCATGTCCCTGCGCCTGACCCTCGCCGCTCTCGCGGTCCTGCTGAGCGCGGCCTGCGGACCCGGCGCCCTGTCTCCGGCGACTTCGCAGGCTTCGGCGACGGCCCCCGCGCCGCGGCCGATCCCCGCCGCCCCGGCCCAGGTCCAGCTTGCCGCCCCTGATGGCCGCAGGATCGACGTCAGCGTCTGGGAAGCGCCCGACGAGCGTGGCGTGGTCGTCTTCAGCCACGGCTATAACGGCAGCCCCGCCGCCTACGAGCGGCTGCTGGCGCGCTGGGTCGAGCATGGCTTTACGGTCGTCGCGCCGCTGCATGTGGATTCCCGCCGCCACCCGGACCACGCCCGCCACGACGGGCCTTCGGCTTTCAGCACGCGCGTCGCCGACCTCGCCGTCACGCGCGGCTTCGTGAAGACGACCCGGCCCGGCAAGGCGATCGTCGCAGCCGGCCACTCCTTCGGCTCCCTGATGTCCTACATCCAGGCGGGGGCCCTCACCGTGGCCGGACCGCAGGGCGATCCGGACATCAAGGCGGTGATCGCCCTGTCCTCGGCGGGCGATCTCCCGGGCGTGGTATTGCCGGGCGCCTATGCCGGCCTCGACCTTCCCCTTCTCAGCATCACCGGGGACATGGACCTTGTGCCCGGCTTCGTCTCCGACTGGCGCGCTCACCGCAGCGCCTTCGACGCCAGCCCGCGTGGCGACAAGACCCTGATCATCTTCGAGGGCGGCGATCACAGCCTCGTCCGCACCGCGGACGAGCAGGACTTCGACCTCGTCGTCCGTGCGACCCGTGACTTCCTGTCTGCACACGCCCTGGGCGACCCGGGCGCGCGCACCCGTCTGAACCGCCTCGACGCCCCGTCCGGCGTCATCATCGAAAGGCGCTGAGCCATGAAACTCTTCATCACCCCGCCCTCGCCCTACGCCCGCAAATGCCGGATCGTGGTCCGCGAGAAGGGGCTGGCCGGAAGGGTCGAGGAGATCGTGGCCGATCCCTACGCCAATGCGCCCGAGTTGCTGGCGGCCAACCCCATCATTCAGGTCCCGACCCTGATCGCCGACGACGGCCTGCCGATCAGCGACAGTCCGGTGATCTGCGAATACCTCGACGCCATTGGCGACGGCCCGCGCCTGATGCCGGCGGACGGGCCCGAACGGCTTCGCGTCCGGCGCGTCGAGACCCACGCCAACGCCGCGCTGGAGATGGGCGTGAAGCTGCTGCTCGAGCTGCGCCGTCCGGAAGCGGAGCGGTCGCCGTCATGGATCGGGCGCTGGACCGCCAACATGGCGCGCGCCCTTGATGCTCTCGAGGCCGCCGGGCCCGATCCAGCCAGCCTCGACATGGGCGTCATCACGGCGGGGGTAGCCGTTCGCTGGATCGCCTTCCGCCACCCGGACTTCGATCTCGCCGGCGGCCGGCCCGGTCTCATGGCGCTGAGTGCCGCGCTTGAAACCCGCGCCAGTTTCGCTGACACACAACCGAAATAACACCGTAGCAATCTGGCAATTGACGCCCGCCAAGCTCGATGCGAAGAACACTCAGGTCCGCCGGGGGGCGGGCTTGTATCCTTTGAGGGGCTTTCATGATTTCCAACCGTTCCGCGCGATTCGGCGTGCGCGCGCTCGCGCTCGTCGGCGTGGCGCTGTCTCTGCCGGCCTGCGCAACCATCACCCGTGGTTCCAGCCAGGAGTTCACTGTCCAGAGCGAGCCGTCCGGCGCCCGCGTCTCGACCTCCAACGGCTTCCAATGCGACGCCACGCCCTGCACCTTCCGTATGCCGCGCAAGGACGCGTTCCGGGCCACCATCGCCCTTCCCGGCTACGCCAGCCAAACGCATGAAATCAAAAGCGGCATTTCGGGCGGCGGCGCGGCCGGAATGGCCGGCAACCTTGTGTTTGGCGGCATCATCGGCGGCGTGGTCGACGCCTCGTCGGGCGCCATGAACAACCTGACGCCGAACCCGCTGATCGTCACACTGCGCACGCCCGCAGATCAGGCGCGCTGGGACGCCGAACAGGCTGAAAGGGCGCGTCAGACGGCTGCTGCCGCCGCCGCCGCCGGGCGGCCCCAATGAGCGGGGCGCTCACGCGCGCGCGCCGCGTTGCGACGGCCGTCGCGGTCTCCTCGATGGTCGGTCTCGCCGCCTGCGCATCCCCTTCGAGGCCACACCTGATGTCCGTGCCGATGACGGCGGGCCTGACCGCGGCCGCAGGCGATCTTGGCTACCGGTCGGTGACTTCGGTGATCGTCAGCGGCGGCTCCGAGACCAATCCGCTCTGGACCGCCCAAGTGTCGAACGAGGATCTCAAGACAGCGCTTGAAGCCTCGCTCGCCGCCGCCGGCTTTATGGGCTCCGACGGACCGAACATGGTGGTGACCGCCAACATGATCGAACTGCAGCAGCCGATGATGGGCCTCGACCTGTCCGTGACGAGCCGCGTCCAGTATTCGGTGACGAGCAACGGCCGCGTTGTCTTCAACGACACCGTCGCCGCGACCGGGACTGCCGGCATGAGCGAGGCTTTCGCCGCTGTCGAGCGACTGCGGATCGCCAATGAGAAGTCGGTCCAGGAAAATATCCGACAGTTCCTCCAGAGGTTCCGCGCCACCGCCCGCTGACCCGGCACGACCAGCGGAAGAGAGCGGGATCGGCGCAAGTCGGTCCCGCTTTTTTTGTCTCAGGCCAACACGCCCGCCAGTTGCAGCGCCTGAAAGCCGGCGAGCGCCAGCAGAACCACGCCGACGGCATAGGCCAGAACCCGGCGCGGCACCCGCTTGGTGATCAGTCCAGCGAACGGCGCGGCGATCAGTCCGCCCGCGACCAGCCCCCCGATCGCCGAGGCATGATGCTCGAGCGCCCCCGCGTCGGCCCAGTGGCCGCTCAGGAGCGCCCAGACGAAGGTGGCGCTGATCGCCACGGTCAGGAAGAACTCGGCCGTATTGGCAGTGCCGATGGCGCGCCGCGGCTCCTGCCCCGCGCCGATCAGGGTCGACGATACGGTCGAGCCCCAGCCGCCTCCGCCGGCGGCGTCGAGGAAGCCTCCGACCAGACCCAGCGGCCAGGTCACCCACGTGGGAATATGACGGCGCAGAATGTCATGGCCGGCGCGCCACAGGATGTAGACGCCCATCAGCCCCAGATAGCCGATCACGAAGGGCTTGATGACGTCCCCGTCGATCCCGGTCAGCACATAGGCCCCGAGACAACCGCCGATGATCCCCGCGATGGCCAGCGGCACAAGCAGCCGCCAATCGACATTCCTGTGCGCCACATGGCTCCCGGCCGAGGCGGCGGTCGTGAACACCTCCGCCCCATGCACGCTCGCGGACGCCATGGCGGGCGGCACGCCGAAGGCCAGCAGGACGGAAGAAGAGATCACGCCGTAGGCCATGCCAAGCGCGCCGTCGACGGACTGCGCCAGCACGCCGACGACGAGGAACAGCAGAAAGGTTTCCATTCAGCCCCGCACCCCGACGCCTGACAAAGGCGTAGCACGGATGCAATGTCGTGGGTCGGCCAAGGTTGCGTGAGACCCGCGTGAGCCGTGCGGTCATCGACAGCGCGGGCCCCGGTGGGCTAAGCCTCGCCGCCCCGCCCCTGAAGAAAGTACCCGCCTTGCGACTGCCCCAGGCCCGGCTCGATCAGGTGCTCGACCGCTTCCATCAGGTGGAGGCGCGGATGGGTTCTGCGTCCGACGGTTCCGAGATCGTGCGCCTGTCGAAAGAGCATGCGGAAATGAAGCCCGTGGCCGACGCCGTCATGGCCCTGGCCCGCATGCGCTCCGAGATGGACGATCTGGAAGCCATGGCCGCCGATCCCGAGATGGCGGAAATGGCGGCGGATGAACTGCAGATCCTGAAGGATCGAATGCCCGACATGGAGCGCGACGTGGCGCTTTTGCTGGCCCCGCGCGACGCGGACGAGAACGCCTCCGCGGTTCTGGAAGTCCGCGCCGGCACCGGCGGGGACGAAGCCGCCCTGTTCGCCGGCGACCTGTTCCGGATGTATTCGCGCTACGCCTCCACCCGCGGCTGGAAGGTCGAGCTGGACTCGGCCACGGAGGGCGACGCAGGCGGCTACAAGGAAATCATCGCCACCGTCACCGGCGACGGCGTCTTCGGTCGGCTCAAGTTCGAAAGCGGGGTCCACCGGGTCCAGCGCGTCCCGACCACCGAGGCCGGCGGCCGCATCCACACCTCGGCCGCCACCGTCGCCGTCCTGCCCGAGGTCGAGGATGTCGAGATCGACATCCAGGACAAGGACATCCGCATCGACACCTTCCGCGCCTCGGGCTCCGGCGGCCAGCACGTCAACAAGACCGATTCCGCCGTACGCATCACCCACTTCCCGTCCGGGATCGTGGTCACCTCGTCGGAGAAGTCGCAGCACGTCAACCGCGACAAGGCGATGAAGAACCTGCGCGTCCGCCTCTACGACATGCAGCGCCAGATGAAGGACGACGCCCGCTCCGACTCGCGCAAGTCGCAGGTCGGCTCGGGCGACCGCTCCGAGCGCATCCGCACCTACAACTTCCCGCAGGGGCGCGTCACCGACCACCGCATCGGCCTGACCCTGCACAGCCTGCCACAGATTCTCGAGGGCGACATCGACCCCCTGCTCAACGCCCTGATCGCCGAGGATCAGGCGGCGCGGCTGGCGGATCTGGAAGCCGAATTCGGCTGATCAGTCCCGCGGCCTGATCTTCCGCTTCAGCAGCCGGTCCGACAGCGCCTCGGCATGCTTCAGCGTGAAGGCCAGCGCCGCAGGCGAACCGCGTTTGGGTCCGACCGTATCGGCCACCACCGCGCCCCGCTCGCCGATCGCCACCGGATCGCCCGTTGTCGTATCCATGGCCGTCTGGTGCTCGATCTCGGCGTTCAGCTCCGCGCCCATCAGGATGATCTGCACGCTCAGCCAGGTCCACAGCAGGAAGCCCATCATGGCCGCCAGCGGTCCGTAGGACGCCGTGCGCACGAAGGTCTGCAGGTACCAGCTGAAGATCAGCGACAGGGTCAGGCTCAGCAGCGCCGCGAAGATCG